>NZ_JANSHR010000042.1:0-24526 GCF_047461675.1 Synechococcus sp. R70.1 | reverse complement strand
CTTCGGCTACCTGAACCCCCGCTTCGGCGGCAACCGTTTGGATGAGAGCGGGATTAGGGGTGGTCTCGGCAAAGACTGCTGGCACCCCCAGGGCGCGAATTAGCCATCGTCTCAGCACTAGGCTGTTCCTTAAGTGCTGATTCCCAAGAGGGATCCTCCCATTCGGATCGTCTCTTCCGCCTTCTTTTCCCTGGGGATCCTCCAGCGGGCCCGCATCGAGCTCAGCCACTTTCTCTTCAGCAACATCCTGAAGGTAAGCAACGCCAGCGTGCTGACAGGGGTGGGCCTCACTCTCCTACTTGCTAGTGCCTCGACTACACCCAGTGAGGTTGCTGGGATCCCTGTTTGGCGTCAGCGGTAGCCTGCTGGGGATGTACGCCAGCTACTCCCTCAACACGGCAACCTGACGACCTAGAAGCGGGAGGGACGAGCACCTCGGCTACTGCTGGCCTGACGCGGCAGTGCCTTGTTAACTCTTAAATCTCGGCCCATCCAAGTAGCTCCATCCAGTTCTTCGATAGCTTTCTGCTCGTCGGCTTCGTTTTCCAGCTCCACAAAGGCAAAACCTCGCTTGCGGCCTGTCTCGCGATCTACTGGAATCTTGATTTGCTTGACAGTGCCGTATTCAGAAAAAACCAGACGCAGGTCTTCTTCACTGGCCTTGAAGGACAAGTTGCCGACAAAAATGGTCATAACCCTGCGAACTCCGAACTTTACCCTCTAGCGCTCAGTTCGGAAGCTCGCCTGGTTAGACCCTTGGCTTGATCCGAAACTGATGCCAACCCCATCTTAGTCCTAGCAGCAGCATTTGCAAACTCCCCCCTCCAAAATTTTCTGCAGACATCCCCGAGCCAGGAAATTCAGGATTGCAACCTTTGGGAAGGCTTGCCCCGCCCCAAGGGTTGACGTTGGGGAACACCAGGAGGGCGGGGATAGAGAGCTGGTGTGGGAGCCACTTTCTCCAGCAGCAGACAGTGGCGCACGCTGTGGCTGTGGGGAGTGGTGAAGGCTTCGATGTGAACCAGTTTCCCTCCCAAAAGGGAGAGGGCCCGCTCTAGAACTTCGGCTTCGGCCTCGGTCCAATGGCCACGATAGAGGATGGCGCGTCCTCCCACCCTGAGTAGGGGCAGACAATACTCGGCACAGATCTCCGCTGCGGCCAGAGCCCTGGCCAGGGCCAGATCGTAGCTGCCACGTTCCTGCGGGTCTTGCCCCCAAACTTCCGCCCGCTGGGCCACTGCCCGCGCCTGGGCCAGGGAGAGCTGCTGCAAAACGCCTTGCACAAAGGCAATCTTGCGCTGGGTGCTATCTAGCAGGGTAAAGCTGGCCTGGGGTAGGGCAATTTGGGCCGGGATCCCTGGAAAGCCTGCTCCAGTGCCAACGTCGATGCCCCGCCAGGGCTGGGTTTGAATGACCTCCCACGGACCCAGCAAGCACAGGCCCCGCAGCGAGTCCCACAGGTGTTTTTCCCAGAAGTCGATGGGGTCAGTGATGCGGGTGAGGTTTTGGGTGCGGTTGCCGGCCATCACCAGGGGGTAGAGCTGCTGCAGTTGCCGTTGCTGGCGCTCCGTGGGTTGCCAACCCAGCTCTGCTAGCCACCTTGCCCACAGCGCCTTGAGCTCGGGGGGCTCCAGTGGAACCAGCGGGGTCTTTTCGGCTTTGGTCATCCTGGGAGGCTCAGCTTCAAGGCGGCAGGGATGGCTTTTTCGGCCCAACCCTTAAGCTCCTGGGTCAAGCCCTGCAAAGAGCGATCCGCCCCCAGCAGTTCCTGGTTTAGGCAAACCAACTCCTGCAAATCCAGCTCCTGGCAGGGGATCCCCTCCTCCAGCAAGAGGTTAATCGGCTGGGCCTGAGCCTGGAAAGGCTGACAGGCAGCCAACTCCAGCTCCACCTCCAAAAGCACCTGCTCCAGCCGCTCCACCCGCTCCTGCATCTGCGCCAGCAGGGCTGCTAGCTGCTGACAGCAGTGGTGAACCTGGCGGGCGTAGACTTTGAGGGGCAAGGCCAGCGGCAGCAGGGATTCAGACAGGAGCTGGACGAGGTGCTGGGCCTCCAGCTCTTCCAGTTGGAGGTCTTGCCAAATAGCCTGATAGGAGCGCAGCGCCTGGCGACAGGCCTCCAGGCGGCAGTAGCAGGGCTGTAGCACCGAAGCCCGTAGCTCCTGCAGGTAATCGGCCCACAGTTGTCCCACCTCTACCATCGAGCCGGGACGCAGAAAACTCCACCCCTGGGCCACCAGCCAACTGAGTACCAGGCCGGCCAACAGTTGGTTTTTTTGGCGTAGCAGGAAAGGGGAAAGCTGCTCTCCCCAAATGGCCAGACCCAGCCAGATCAAGGCAGCTAAAGCCAAATGGGGCAAGCTGATCATTTCGGCCAAAAGCTGGGCGGAGCAGCGCTGGCGCAGCCTCCAGATCATCGCGGCGCCTAGGCTGTAGAGCCCTCCCCCCAGCAGCGGGATCACCACTAGCCACGGGAGCGGTAACAGCTGACTCTTGCCCAGGGCCTCCCAACCGAGCAAGTACAAGGCCAAGAGGGCCAAAACCGCAACCCACCCTTGCTGGTGCTTGAAACGGCGGGCTAGCAGATGTCGGCGGCGACGTAGATAGGTTTGAAAGGATTCGGCAACGAGGGTGGACATAGGGATCCCTGGCGCTATGCCCACTGGCCTAGAGCGCTATCCTCATTCTGCCCGCTTTCAGGCCTGGCCGATGGCAAACTCTATCAGGGATCCAGGGGGCGGTTTTGCCCCAAAAGCTCCTCTGCGAGAAGTTTTCCAGGGTAGATGCATGCAGGAAAGCTCTCTGTCCTTGCTACGATGTTATCCCCAGCTAATCTCTTGGCCCTGCTGTTCATCCGGCCCTGGGTAAGCGTTCCGGCTCCCCCTCAAGGTGCAGCGCCAGATGATCGTCATTCTCGACTTTGGCTCCCAGTACTCGGAGCTGATTGCCCGTCGCGTCCGTGAAGCCCGGGTCTATTCGGAAATTCTCTCCTACCGCACCACCGCCGAACAACTGCGGCAACTGCGGCCCCAAGGCATTATCCTCTCCGGCGGCCCCAGCTCCGTCTACGAGCCGGGTGCTCCCGCCTGCGACCCGGAGATCTGGAAGTTGGGGATCCCCATCTTAGGCGTGTGCTACGGCATGCAGCTCATGGTGCAACAGTTGGGGGGCCGGGTAGAGCCTGCCCGCAAAGGCGAATATGGCCGGGCCGCCCTCCATGTTTTGGATCCCACTGACCTGCTCACCAACCTGCCAGAAAACAGCACTGTGTGGATGAGCCATGGGGACGTGGTCACTGAATTGCCGCCAGGCTTTCACGCCCTGGCCGCCACGGACAACACTCCCTTTGCTGCCATTGCCGATCCCGTCCGTCGTCTGTACGGAGTGCAATTTCACCCAGAGGTGGCCCACTCCGAGGGCGGCGCTTTCCTGATGCGCAATTTTGTCTATCACATCTGCCGCTGCGAGCCCACCTGGACCACGGAGGCTTTTCTGGAGGAGGCCATCCGAGAGGTTCGCGCCCAGGTGGGCAACAAGAAGGTGTTGCTGGCTCTCTCCGGCGGGGTGGATAGTTCCACCCTGGCTTTCTTGCTGCACAAGGCCATTGGCGACCAGCTCACCTGCGTGTTCATCGACCAAGGGTTTATGCGCAAGGGCGAGCCGCAGCGGCTGCTGCGCCTTTTCCAGGAGCAATTCCACATCCCCGTCCACTATGTAGATGCTCAAGAGCGCTTTCTCCAGCAGTTGAAGGGGGTTACCGACCCAGAAGAAAAACGCAAGCGCATTGGGGCAGAGTTCATTCGCGTGTTCGAGGAGGAGTCGCAGCGGCTGGGTCCTTTCGAGTACCTGGCCCAGGGCACTCTCTACCCGGATGTGATCGAGTCGGCCAACACCAACGTGGATCCGGTAACTGGGGAGCGGATTGCCGTTAAGATCAAAAGCCACCACAATGTCGGCGGCTTGCCGAAAAATCTGCGCTTTAAGCTGGTAGAACCTTTGCGCAAGCTCTTCAAGGATGAGGTGCGGCAGCTGGCTCGCTCCTTGGGCCTGCCGGAAGAAATCGTTAATCGTCACCCCTTTCCAGGGCCGGGGCTGGCCATCCGCATTGTAGGAGAGGTTACCCAAGAGCGGCTGGAGATCCTGCGCGAGGCCGACATGATTGTTCGCCAAGAGATTAACCGCTCTGGCTACTACTCCAAGCTCTGGCAAGCCTTTGCCGTGTTGCTGCCAGAAGTGCGCTCGGTGGGGGTAATGGGAGACAAGCGCACCTATGCTTGCCCGGTAGTGGTGCGGTTGGTTACCAGCGAGGACGGCATGACGGCAGACTGGGCCAGGGTGCCCTACGACCTCTTGGCCACCATCTCTAACCGCATCGTCAACGAGGTTCCGGGTGTCAACCGGGTGGTCTACGACATCACCTCTAAGCCTCCGGGCACCATCGAATGGGAGTAGACGGGATCCCTAGCGAGGGCCTGCTTTCGGGAGAGAGTGGGAAAGCTGAGCCTGGGCGGCTTGGACTTCCAGGCGGGCCAAGGTTGTAGCGGCATCGGCCAGTTGCAGGGCCAAATTGGCACGGCTAATTGGATCCTGGGCTTTCCAGAGATCCTGTCCCAAACAGAACACTCGATAGCGGAAAGCTTTGATGGAGTGGGATGGGATTGCTTTAACGGTCATGGTTACAGCCTTTTTTCCACAGCAATGCGAGTGTTCAGCAGTACCCGCTCGGGCTCAAGGTATGTAAATGTTACCAAAACAACTTCATCGACAGCCCTGATGACTACTGGGCAGGTGGCTTTTGGCGGTTCCACCCGCCCGTGCCGTACTCCCACAATGTATTCCCCAACGGGTAGGTCATCAAAGCCGGCGTCGGCGTAGATTAACTCGATGGTTTCTTCCCCAATCCGTTTCCCCTCCTGCTCCAAGAAGGCGACAAAAGGGATCCCCTCGATGGAAGTGAGGGCATTGTTGGCTTGGTTGCGAATCATCACAAAAATGTCGGCCATGGGCGGGATGCCCTCTCTCAAGGCTCCCCTCGCAAGGCTGCTGGAACAGGGCCCGACTAACTCCTAACCCTAGACCGGCGCAGGGACAAGACAGGCTTCCAACTTTTGCCGCAGCTTGGCCGTATCGAGGTGCTGGCCAATGAGCACCAACTGGTTTTTGGGCTGGCGAGGCCACTCATCGCTGCTGAGGGTGTAGCGTCGGCCGCTGAGGTGGAAGATATACCGCTCTGGGCTTTCTTCAAACCATAGGATCCCTTTGGCCCGAAAGACCGCCTCAGGCAACTCGTTGAGAAAGTTCTGGAAGGCGTCCAGAGAGAAGGGCCGATCGCTTTCAAAGGAGAGGGAGTTAAAACCCTCAACCTCGATGTGGCTGTGGTGCGAGTGGCCATGCTCATGGTCATGTTCGTGGTCGTGCTCAGCGTCGTGGGCTTCCTCCTGGGGCAGGGAGCTGGGCTGAAATAGATCGGTATCTAGGATGAGCTCTAGGGGAACAACGCTGTTGACCGTGCGCAAGATGCGGGCATCTTCCTTGATCTCGCGGATGCGTTTTTCCAAGCGCTCAATTTCTGCCGCTTCGACAAGGTCAGTTTTGTTGAGGAGGATGACGTCCCCATAGGCAATTTGGCTGTAGGCTACGTCGCTGTGGAACAGATCGGGGGCAAAGTTGCTAGCATCCACCAGAGTGATAATCGAATCAAGCCGCGTCAGATCCCGCAATTCTGGTCCCAAGAAGGTGAGGGCAACCGGCAAGGGATCCGCCAGCCCAGTGGTTTCCACCACCAGATAGTCGATTGTGTCCGAGCGCTCCATCAGGCGCAGCACGCTGTCGACAATGTCATCGCGAATGGTGCAGCAGATGCAGCCGTTGTTCAGCTCCACCAGGTCTTCTTCACTGGAGATAATCAGCTCGCCGTCGATGCCGATTTCCCCAAACTCGTTGACCAGCACCGCCGTGCGCATTCCCTTTTGATTCCTGAGGATGTGGTTTACGAGAGTGGTTTTCCCACTCCCCAGAAAGCCGGTGATGATGGTAACGGGTAAGCCCCGCTTAGGCACTTCAAGGGTTGTGGTCATAGCGCGCTGCCCAAGTGGATGTCCTTACTTCCTTCTACCTTACCTGCGTCTGCAGGGGACTAGCTCCAGCGGCTAGGCCATGCAGTAAGCTAATGAAGGCGGTTAGGAAGCGGGCGCTATGGCTTTGCTGCCCTTTTGGCCGGAGCAGTTGGGGTTAGCCCTGCCGCTACCTCTTGTAACCTCTGCTTCTGAGAACAACCTGGGAGAGGGATCGCCACTGCACCTTTGGCTGGTTACCTTTTTAACGGTTTTTGTGGCGGAAATGGGTGACAAGACCCAGTTGGCAACCTTGCTTCTCAGCGCCCAGTCCCAGTCTCCCTGGGCAATCTTTTTTGGCTCGGCCAGTGCCTTGGTCACCGCCAGCTTGCTCAGTGTCCTGTTGGGCGGGTGGCTAGGTCAGGTGATCCCGGCAGCCTGGGTAGAGTGGGCGGCGGGAGTGGGCTTTTTAATGATCGGAGTCTATGTGCTGTGGCGGGAGTGGCAGAGTGCTCGCCTAGAGCAGGGCTAGCTTTCCAAGACAACTGCTCCCAAACGAGTAGGGTAAATAAAGGAACGTGGTGAACCGAGAAAACGGTAGTCCAGCCTCCTCTTTTTCTCTCCGGCAAATAGCCAATCGGGCTGCTTTGGTCAGCTTTGCCTCAATTCTGCTGGCCGAAATGGGCGACAAAACCCAATTGGCTACGCTGCTCCTCAGTGCCCGCTCGCAAGACCTGACAGTAATCTTCTGCGGGGCTGCTGCGGCCCTCATCAGCACTAGCTTTCTCGGGGTGTGGGCCGGAGCCTGGGTGGCGAAGATACTCCCCCCACGTTGGATGAGAACCCTGGCGGGCGTGGGATTTGTTCTCATTGGCCTAGGCTTGCTGGGAGAGTCCCTGGCTGCCGGCGGCTAGGAGGTAAGGCCTACGGCCCGCTTACGCGATTGGAACGGCCCTGTCCTCTAGGGCTGGATCCCTGGCGGGGAGCTCGCCCCTAAACCTGCTATTGTATTGCAGGGGTGGGCTGGAGCGGAGGAGTTATGAAATACCGACGGATTCTCCTGAAGCTAAGTGGCGAAGCCCTGATGGGGGATCGTTCCTACGGGATCGACCCCAAGGTTTTGAGTTTCATTGCCAACGAGGTAGCCACGGTGGTGCAAGCCGGGGTACAGGTGGCCATTGTGGTGGGAGGGGGCAACATCTGGCGTGGGCGCCAAGAGGCGGCTGCGCAGGGAATGGATCAGGCCTCTGCTGATTACGTGGGCATGTTGGCCACCGTCATCAACGCCTTGGCCTTGCAGGATGCTATTGAGCGGGCCGGGATCCCGACGCGCGTGCAGACGGCCATTGCCATGCAGGAGGTGGCAGAGCCTTACATTCGTCGCCGCGCCATTCGTCACCTGGAAAAAGGGCGGGTGGTGATCTTCGGGGCGGGTTCCGGCAACCCCTTCTTCACCACTGACACCACGGCAGCCCTGCGAGCAGCGGAGATCGACGCCGAAGTCATTTTCAAGGCCACCAAGGTGGACGGGGTTTACGATGCCGATCCCAAAACTCACCCCCAGGCCCGCCGCTACGATGTCCTCAGCTACCAGGATGTGCTGACCCGCGATCTGCGGGTGATGGATAGTACGGCCATTGCCCTCTGCAAGGAAAACCAACTCCCCATCGTCGTCTTTGACTTGACTACCCCTGGCAACATTTATCGGGCTGTGCAGGGGGAGCCCATCGGCACCTGGATTGGCCAAAGGAGTTCGGGGAGCAACGGGATCGACAAGCCTTCTCCCTAGGGCTCCGACTGGCTGGAGGTCAGGGGAGGATATGATGATTTTGCTGCTGACAACCAAGGCAGGCTGGGGCAGGGTTTCCGCCATGGAAAGGCGATGACGGCTCAGGGGCCCAGGGATCCCCTCTCGTCCAAGCGCTCTGCAAAGCAAAGCGCTGAGGCACCCCTGGCTGCTGTGCAGCACCTCCGCAAGCGTGGGAGCCAGCGTTTTTGGCAGAGCTTGATTTTTCTGCTGGTTCTATCAGGAGGATTGGGCTACTGGCGATGGCAAACCTGGCTTCAGCCAGTGGGGGGTTCAGAGCCAATCCAAGTAACGATTCAGCCGGGCAGCAGCAGCCGCCAGATTGGGAGACAACTCCAGCAAGCAGGGGTGATCCGCTCGGCGCTGGCCTGGGAGCTGTGGAGCCGCACCTTGGGGCGCAACTGGCTATTTCAGGCGGGCACCTACGCTCTGGATCCCAACCAAGACATGCTGGCAGTGGCCCAGCAACTGCGACAGGGCCGCATTCTGCAGCGGCGGCTCACCATCCCGGAGGGCTGGCGGATGCAACAGATCGCGGAGGCTTTGGCCGAGCGCAATTGGATCCCAGCCGAGGTCTTCATCGCCACGGCTCGTGTGATCCCTCCTCTCGATTGGCTGCCTCCCAACCTCAGCTCCCTAGAAGGCTACCTCTTCCCCGACACCTATTTCTTCCCTGCCGAGCAGCTGGAGGGATCCCTGCCGGATCGCCAGAAGGCTGAGCTAGTCATCAACGCTATGCTGCAGCGCTTTGCCGAGGTGGCCCTGCCCCTGTTTCGGCAGCATGCCACCCCTCTCTCGCTGCACGAGTGGGTCACCCTGGCCAGCATCGTGGAGCGGGAGGCTGCAGTGCCAGAAGAGCGAGCCCTGATTGCAGGCGTCTTTTTGAACCGCCTCAAAGCAGGAATGCCGCTGGCTGCCGACCCAACCGTAGAATACGCCCTCAACATCCAGCAAACCCCAGCCCGCCGTCTCACCCTTGCCGAGGTGCGCACCCCCTCCCCCTACAACACCTACCTCAACCCCGGCCTGCCTCCTGGCCCCATTGCCAACCCTGGCCTGGCCAGCCTGAGAGCTGTTTTGGAGCCTGAGGAGACCGACTACCTCTACTTTGTGGCCCGCTACGATGGCACCCACGTTTTCAGCAGAACCCTAGCGGAGCACGAGGCGGCCCAACGGCAAATTCTTAGTCAACTCCAGCAACCTCCTTCGCCAACAAGTCCCTAGCGATGGTTCGCAAGCCTTGGTTTAAGCTCCTGCAGCCGGATGTGGTCGTGGATGGCACTGTCTTGCAGCTGCAGACAGAGGAGCTGCGGGCCTGGCAGGTAAGGGGCATCATCTTTGACGTAGACGACACGCTGGTGCCGAGCCGTCAGACCGAGGTGGATCCAGCAGTAGCGGCTTGGCTAGAGCAGTTGCGCCCCCACTTTCAGATTTGGCTAGTGAGCAACAACCTCAACCGCAACCGCATTCGGCAAATTGGTGAGCGTTTGAACCTACCTTTCATTCACGGGGCTGGCAAACCCTCGCGGCGCGCCCTGCGACAGGCTGTGGCGCACATGGGCTTGCCGGTCGAGGCAGTGGCCATAGTAGGCGATCGCCGGTGGACGGATATTCTGGCGGGCAACCGGCTGGGCTTGGTGACCGTCTTGGTCAACGGGGTCGGCCCAGGGAAACGGCAGCAAATTCTGCCAAGCTGACCCCTTGGCCCAAGTTTTTTGTAAAGTGACGAGGTAGCCGGATCCCCCCTTGCGGCCCAGTAGAAACCCCTCCCCCTCGTCAAATCTGCCCTGGAACAGGTAATGCCCATGCTGCAAAAATCCCTGCGCTTAGTTCCGTCTCTACCCCATGGACGAAGTTGGTTGAGGAGCCTGCTGGCCGTGCCCTTGCTCGTTGCCGCTTCTCCTGCCTGGGGCCTGACCCCAGTGGCCCGTCCCGATCTCGCCAAGCTCAAACGGGCAGAAGTCATTGGGGTAGTTGACTCCAGCACCCTGGTTGTGCAAATTGAAGGGGACTTACAGGCGCGGCTGGTGCACCTGATTGGGGTCGATCCCTTGCCAGGGGGGATCAACCCTACTTGGACAGAGCTGCGGCGGCAAACCCCTCTGCCTATCTACGCTGCCGGCCAATACCTAAAAACGACTTTGCTGGGGCGCGAGGTGCTCTTAGAGCTGGATCCGGCCCTTGCTCCTGGGCCAACCCTGCCCGCCTACGTCTGGCAGGCCCACACCCTCATCAACCAGGAGGTGCTGTTTTTGGGGCATGGCCTGCTAGCAAGGCAAACGGATGGCCTCAAGTACGGACTTATCCTCAAGGAAGCTGCCAATGCTGCAAAGCGGCAGGGCCGAGGCTATTGGGCCCCCTATAGCCCCCGCTAGGGCTTCTGATTACTTTGCCTTATTGGTCGCATTATAGTGGTATCTCGAGGGGGCTCTTGGCGCCGCCAGCCAGATCCTTGAGGATCCACACCGGCAGTTGGAGTTCTCTATGGCCGATGGATTGCCGTTTACCCTAGATCAGCTCCTCATCGTCCAAGCCATTGCCCAGGAGGGAAGTTTTCGTCGGGCCGCTGACAGTCTATTCATCTCCCAGCCGGCGGTTAGCTTGCAAGTGCAGAACCTGGAGCGCCAGTTAGGGGTAGTGCTGTTTGACCGGAGCGGGCGTAAGGTGGAGCTGACGGATGCAGGGCAAGTGTTGCTTCAGTACAGCGAGCGCATCCTCAAGCTTTGCCGGGAGGCCGTTCAGGCCCTGGCCGAGGTGCGGGAGATGGGAAGGGGACAGTTGGTGTTGGGGGCTAGCCAAACGGTAGGCACCTATGTGATGCCTTTTTTAATTGCCCAGTACCACCGCTACTACCCCGGCATAGCTGTGCAGCTCTTGGTGCAATCCACTCGGCGAATTGCTCAAAAGCTGGTTGACGGTCGCTTAGACCTGGCCGTAGTTGGGGGAGAGATCCCGTTTGAACTGCAGCGGCATCTGAAGGTAATTGCTGTGGCAGAGGATGAGTATGTCTTGGTTGGCGCCCCCGGCTGCACCCCTGCTGCTCCTGCTCTAGGCGATTTGGTGACGCTGCCCTTTATTACCCTGGATCCCCAATCCTCCACGCGGCAGACTATCGACCGAGCCCTGAGTCGCCACGGCATTAACCCTGCGCAGTTGCAGGTGCGGCTGGAGCTCAGTTCCATTGAGGCTATCAAAAATGCCATCCAGGCCGGCCTAGGGGTGGCTTTTCTGTCAATGGCGGCCGTGGGATCCGACTTGGAGCAGGGGCGGCTGCAAAAGCTAGAGGTGGAAGGGCTGCAGATACGGCGCACCCTTTGGCTAGCCTACAACCCCGAGCGCTACCAGTCGCAAGCGGCCACCCGCTTTCGCGAGGGTTTGCTGGGCTACCAGGACTGGCTAAAAACGCCTCCGCGCCACCTGCAGTTGCTGGCTTGAGCTGCAAAAGCAGGAGCTGTTGGAACGACTGCGGCTCTGAAAGTACTTGCCTTGCGAAGGGGACCAGAGGCCTTTGACCGCCTACCACCCCGCCAGAGGGATCCCCACCCCAGGCGTCACTTCCCCAGAGCAAACTAGTGAGGAGAGCCCACCCTGGTAGTTGCCGCCAAGCGAGACGACACCCTTCCCTCTTGGCATTGCCAAGACCTAGGCAGAGGCAATCCCTGGCGCGCAGCTTCAGATCTTGCCAGGGGCCTACCTGCAGAGCAAGTCCTACCTTTGGGCGAGAGCTTCTGAGTACCACCCCTCCCCCGAGACAGCTATAGGCAGGGCCCGGTTTGCCAAAGGGGAGATGTCTATAAACTTAAGGGGTAGGTGGATTCTGGCAAGGCAGGAGTTTGACGGCAGGGAGGGCAGATTGGTGAGAAGACCCATCTGGCTACGGGGCGTGAGCTATGCCATCTATGGCTTTCTCTACCTGCCGATTTTGCTCATTGCCGTCTATTCCTTCAACCGCGCCCGCTTTGGCCTGGTGTGGACCGGCTTTACCCTCGATTGGTACCTGGCTCTCTTTCGCAATGCCGCAGTTTGGCAGGCAACGCAAAATACCTTTGTCTTAGCAGGGGCCAGCACCCTGGCTAGCACGCTGCTGGGATCCCTATTAGGCTACGGCCTCTACCGCTACCATTTCCCCGCCAAAAAGATGGTGCAGGGTCTGCTGCTTTTGCCAGTAGCCCTCCCCGATATCGTGATGGCCGTTGGGCTGCTGCTGTTTTACCAGCTGGTGCGCGCCTATACCGGCTGGTTTGAGCTGGGCTTGGGAACGATGATCTTGGCCCACGTCACCTTCCAGATTGCCTTTGTGGCCCTTGTTGTGCGCAGCCGCCTCCAGCTTTTGGATCCTGCCTTGGAAGAAGCTGCCTACGACCTCTATGCCAACACCTGGCAGAAGCTGCGCCACGTCACGCTGCCGCTTGCCCTGCCAGGGATCCTGGCTGCTGCTCTACTGGCTTTTACCCTTTCGATAGATGACTTTGTGATCTCCTTCCTCACCAGTGGCCCCGAAAGCCAGACCCTGCCCATTTTGATCTACAGCATGGCGCGGCGAGGAGTGACGCCAGAAATCAACGCCCTCTCCACCGTGATCATCTTGGCAACTTTGGTGGCAGTGATGGGACTTCCCCTGCTCCGCCGCTCGCGCCAGCAACAATACCGCTAGAGAGGGGCTACAGCGCGCGGCTAAGAGCGCTACCTAGCCCCTGGAAGGCGAGCCAAGAAATCAGAAAGTTGGTTACAAACACGCCCAGCAACGCTGTTACAACTGCATCCGTGGTGGAGCGCCCCACCCCCTTGGCCCCCCCCCTCGTGGAAAGGCCCCAGCTGGAGCCAACAATGGCAATGAGCGCGCCAAACACCATCGCCTTCAAGCAACAGACGATTAAATCCCAAGCGGTGAGGAGAGTCTGCGCTGAGGTAAGAAAGACAGAAGAAGAAATGTTGTAAACCGAAGCGCAGATAATCATTCCCCCAACTAGCCCCGTCAGCAGGGAGAGGATGGTGAGCACCGGCAGCATGAGCCCCGCCGCCAGCACCCGTGGGATCACCAAGTAGTCCACCGGATCGGTGCGCAACAGGTAAAGGGCGTCGATCTGCTCAGTGACCTTCATCGTGCCTAGCTCTGCGGCAAAGGCGGATCCCACGCGTCCGGCTAGGATTACCGCTGTTACCACTGGCGTCAGCTCGCGGGCAAGCGCAATGGCCAAAACCCCCCCAACTAGAGAAGAGGCCCCAAAGTTGAGGAATTCTCGAGCTACCTGGATGGTGAAAACGCCGCTAATCACCACCGCCGTAATCAAAACAATCAGCAGCGAGTCCAACCCCACCGCTGCCAGTTGCTCCAGGGTGTTGCGGCGGTGGATACGGCCCTGCAGGAGGTGTAGGGTCACCTGACCAGCCAGCAGAAAGCTGCTGCCAAGCCGCTGGAACCAATTCATGGGCCCCGCGCTACGCCTCAGTCACAGAGCTGCAGCTGCCGCACAACCGGATCTGGCTCGCAGATGAGCTCAAAGTTAATCACTCGCCAGCGCTGCGGGGATCCGCCCGCCCCTTCGGGGAGCTGAGAGCTGAAGCTGACCGGCAAACCGTAGAGGCGGGGGGGGCCAGGGCGACGCGAGGATCCCTGGTCTAGGTAGGGGGTGAGCAAGGGGCGATAGCGCTCGGCAACGATAATCTGGGTGGCCCGCATCCCCTGCAGGCGCAGGCGATCCAGCTCCTCGTGGATCTCAAAGCGGATCCCATCGGGGTGGGTGTGTTGGCGATACCAGCGGCCTTCCCAGAGACGCCAGCGGCGCCCCGACTGCAGGTGAACCAGCTCCTCCTGCTCGGGATCCGCCTCAAAGGCGCCGTGACGAGGGCAAAGATAGGTATCGGTCAGGGTGAGGGCTGCAATGGTCTGTCGACAGTGGGGGCAGGGAATGCTGGGGCCGAAAATGGGATAGGAAAAGGCAACGGTCATAGGAAACCCCTGCGTGCCTGGGCAAATCGGCGGCTGTCCACAATTATAGAGGTTGCCTTTTGCGGATCTGGCCTCAGGGATCCCTCTGGCAAAATCCGCCGGAATCCTCTAGAATTGACGTAGGGAAAAGCCTGGGCGATCTCCCTTGAGGCTGCAGGTGGATCCCGCAGAGCCTCCGCGATAAGAAGGGGGAGTGGGTAACGCCCACTTTTTTGCTTTTTCAGAGGGAAGATGCCCCTGCTGCCAGCTCTGGCTCCATGGGCTGGGCTCTGGCTATTCCACCGAGTTGGCGATATTGGCTATGGTTCACCCCCTTATCCCCCAGCTGGAGAGCTTGGCCCGTCCTGTGGCTGCTCGGCTGGGGTACCAACTGGTTCAAATAGCCTTCCACACCAACCAGTATCCGCCGGTGCTGCGGGTAGATATCCGCCCCTTGGATCCAGAGCGGGAAACCAGCCATGCCGACTGCGAAGCCATGAGCCAAGCCCTGGAAGTAGAGCTGGATCGGGTGGATCTCATCCCTGGGCACTATGTTCTGGAGGTCTCTAGCCCCGGCATCAGCAACCTTCTCATCAGCGACCGTGACTTCACCGTCTTTAAAGGGTTTGCAGTGGAGGTGACGGTGGATCCCCCCTACAAGGGCAAAGCCGTCTGGTCAGGGCATCTGTTGGGTCGCGATGAGGAGAAAGTTATCCTCTCCCTCAAAGGGCGGCGCGTTCAGTTGCCCCGCGCCTCAGTGCAGCGGGTTGTCCTTTCCGAGGCCGAAGCCGAGTAGCTGTAGCCCCTGCTTTTCCCCTTTAGGATTCCAGTTGCCAGTTTCCTCAGGAGGATAGGCTATGGCAATGGTACCTCTGCCAGGTTTGGCAGAAATGGTGGAGATGATCTCGCGGGAGCGCAACTTGCCCCGCCATGTGGTTACTGAAGCCTTGCGAGAGGCGCTGCTCAAAGGCTACGAGCGCTACCGCAAAACCATCCAGCGAGACGTCGTTTTCCCAGAAGACCACTTCCGCAACTTCGAGGTGGAACTGGATGTGGAGGCAGGGGGCTTCCGCATTCTAGCCACCAAAACCATCGTTGAGCAGGTACGGGACCCGGATCACGAGATCTCGCTGTACGAGGTTCAGCAGGATTACCCCGAAGCCGAAGTTGGCTGGGAAGTCACCAACGACGTCACCCCCCAACAGGCGGAGTTTGGCCGCATGGCAGCTATCCAAACCAAGCAGGTGCTGGCCCAGAGGTTGCGCGACCAGCAGCGCCGCCTCATCCAGGAGGAGTTTCGCGACCTGGAAAAGACCGTGTTGCAGGCACGGGTGCTGCGCACGGAGGGGCAGACCGTGATCATGGCCGTATCCAGCGGTTTTGGTCGGCCCGAGGTGGAGGCTGCGCTGCCCAAGGAGGAGCAGCTGGCCAGCGACCGCTACGTCCCCAACGCGGTGATGAAGGTCTACCTCAAAAAAGTCCACGAGGGATCCCGGCGGGGGCCCCAGCTTTTGGTTTCCCGGGCTGATGCTGGCCTAGTGGTCAACCTATTTGCCAATGAGGTGCCGGAGATTGAAGAGGACATCGTGCGCATCGTGGCTGTGGCCCGAGAAGCCAACCCACCTTCCCGCAACGTGGGACCGCGCACCAAGATTGCCGTCGATACCCTAGAGCGGGATGTGGATCCAGTGGGGGCCTGCATTGGGGCAAAGGGATCCCGCATCCAGGCCGTAGTGGCGGAGCTGCGCAACGAGAAAATTGACGTTATTCGCTGGTCGCCGGATCCGGCCACCTACATTGCCAACGCCCTCAGCCCAGCTAAGGTGGTGGAGGTGCGGCTGGTGGATCCAGAGATCCAACAAGCCCATGTCCTGGTTACCAGTGACCAGCTTAGTCTGGCCATTGGCAAAGAGGGACAAAATGTCCGTCTAGCTGCCCGCCTTACTGGCTGGAAAATCGACATCAAAGAAGTGGAGAGCTACCGAGCGGCGCTCGAGGAGGCGCAGGCCCAAGGACTGCCCTATCCCTTCATCACGCCAGCTGCCTTAGAACGCTTCCGGCGGCGGGAAAAGCAGGCTGCTCTGCAACTGGAAGAGGAGTACCCGCAGAAGCTCCGCCTGGAGGAGGAGCTGGAAGCAGACGAGAGGCTGGAGGAAGAATGGGTTGAGGAAGAGGAGGACTTCGACTACGATGCCGAGTTTGACATTGCTCAGCCCAAGGCCTAGAGCGGTGGGTCTGGCCAGTCGATAAATTAGATAGAAGCGATAGAAGCCTCTCCTCACTTACCCTTGAACTCCTCCCCACCAATCATCCTGGGCATATCGGGCGCCTCCGGGATGCTTTATGCCGTGCGCGCCCTGCACGTTCTGCTTAGCCTGGATTACCGCGTCGAAGTCGTGGTCTCTAAAGCGGCCTACCAGGTGTGGCAGGGGGAGCAGGGAGTGCCCTTGCCGGCGGATCCCCAGCAGCAGGCCCAGTTTTGGCGACAGCAGGCTGAAAGCGAGGGCGGATCCCTAGTCTGTTACCGCTGGCAAGATCTAGGGGCGGCCATTGCCAGCGGCTCCTACCGCACCCAGGGGATGTTGGTGATCCCTTGCAGTATGGGCACGGTGGCCAAGCTGGCTGCCGGCTTGAGTTCGGATCTGCTAGAGCGGGCTGCCGATGTGCAGCTCAAGGAAGGCCGCCGCCTGGTCATCGTGCCCCGGGAAACTCCCTTTAGCCTCATTCACCTACGCAACCTGACCACCTTGGCAGAGGCAGGGGCGCGCATTGTCCCCGCCATTCCGGCCTGGTACCACCAACCCCGCACCATCCTAGATCTGGTGGATTTTGTGGTGGTGAAGGCCTTGGATCAATTTGGCATCGACAGCCACCTCATCCAGCGCTGGCAAGGGATGCGTCAGCGCCAGATCCTCAAGTTGTCCTCTGAGGAGTAAACCCCGTAGCCAAGGCGAGGGCCTCCCGGCCGCGTTTTTTGGCGGTTGGTTTTCTTTCCCTGGGCTGGCCCCGTGGAGACATAGATCCTGGTTTATGATTCAAGAGCAAGTCATTGCACCCTCTGATTAACATGAAGACGCTCACGCTGCACCAGTTACAAATCTTCGAGGTTGCCGCCCGTCACCTCAGCTTTACCCGCGCCGCTGAGGAGTTGTACTTGACCCAGCCTACGATTTCGATGCAGATCAAGCAGCTCAGCAAAGCCGTGGGGCTGCCCCTGTTTGAGCAGGTCGGCAAGCGGCTCTACCTTACAGAAGCCGGCCAGGCTCTTTACCAGACTTGCCAGAAAATCTTTGAGCAGTTGAATCAATTGGAGATGACCCTCGCTGACCTGAAGGGACTAAAACAGGGGCGGCTGAGCATTGGGGTCGTCACCACTGCCAAGTACTTTATTCCCCGCCTGCTGGGGGCGTTTTGTCAGCAGTATCCCGGTATCGACGTGTCCCTGAAGGTGCTAAACCGGCAGCAAGTTCTGGAGCGGCTGAGTAACAACATGGACGACCTCTACGTGATGGGGATGCCGCCAGAGGATCTGGATGTGGTAGCCCAGCCTTTCCTGGAAAATCCCTTGGTGGTGATGGCCCCCATTCACCATCCTTTGGTAGGCCAAAAGCAGATCCCCTTGGCCCGCATTGCCCAAGAGCCCTTCTTGGCCCGCGAGCCCGGTTCTGGCACCCGCATGGCGGTGGAGCGGCTCTTTGACAAGCACAACTTAAAGCTCAACATTCGCATGGAGATAGGCAGCAGCGAAGCCATTCGCCAGGGCATTATCGGCGGGTTAGGCATTTCGGTTTTGTCCCAGCATGTGTTGGCTCTAGGGGGGTGGCAACAGCATTTGGCCATTTTGGATGTGGAGGAGTTTCCCATCCAGGGGTTTTGGTATCTGGTCTATTTGCGCTCCAAGCGCCTTTCGCTTGTGGCTAAGGCTTTTGCTGATTTCCTGCTATCTCAGGTTTCTCAGATGGAGCTGGATTTTCTTGCAAAAGAGCAGCACAGATCCCCTCTAAATTCCAATCCAGATCAGCTTTCTGGCAGAGAGGATGAAAAGCATTTACCAGCTCTTGCCGCAGCCCCTGGAGGCCCTGGAAATCACGGGTAAAAAAGACCCGTAAAAACGCCAAGTAGGCCCGTGCCCAGTTGTCTTGGGGATTCAACTTGAC
Organism: Synechococcus sp. R70.1; assembly: GCF_047461675.1. Lineage (NCBI taxonomy): Bacteria > Bacillati > Cyanobacteriota > Cyanophyceae > Synechococcales > Synechococcaceae > Synechococcus > Synechococcus sp. R70.1. Next base: position 6,581 of record NZ_JANSHR010000042.1, on the reverse strand, counting down.
AATTTGTTCAAAATGCTGCTGGGCTGCTTGCGGCCGCAACAGAGCCACCTCCAGCAACGCCAGCTCGTAGTGGCTTTGGATCTGCTTTTCCCGCTGGCCCTGGGCGGCTGCCCAGTGGTGTTCTCCCTCTAGCAGTTGGCGGATCAAAGCTCGGTCCGGATCGGTGAGAAAAGTTGGATATTGCAGCGTCGTCCAGGCGTTGAGGTAAAGGGAGAGGGCCTCGGGATCCCCCTGCACAGCCGCCTTGGCCGCCTGTCGTAGGAGAAAGAGGGGATCTCCTGGGGAAATAGGGGATCCCCCTTTCCCGCCGCGGGATCCCTTCCAAGGCTGACTGAAAGACCGGCGCCTTCCTTGGGGGGATTGCCACTCCAGGTGGAGGATTCCTTCTTTTGTTGCTAGCTCTGGCCAGGCCAAGATCTCCTCCACCTGCCAACTGCCGGGGGCGTAGAGCAGCAGGCGGTTTTGGCCAACCACCCAGGCCCGCTTGGCCAAGACCTGCCCCTGGGGATCTTCCAGTCGCGCCCAGACGAGGGTTCGGGCCAAGTCCTGGGCTGGCCCCTGCCACTGCAGCCGCCAGGCTTGGGTTCCTCCTTTGAGCTGCAGCAGCTCCACCTCCTCCGCCGGAGCAGGCAACTCTTGCAGCACAACCCTGGGCTTTGTGGGGAAGTAGGTGTACAGCCAGCCCACCGCTGGCAGATCGAACTGCTGCCGCTGCCAGTCAGGACTCTTGTCTAGGAGTTGCCGGATTTGCTCCTTGGCTGGACCGTAGGGGCCGACAATTCCCTGCTCCCCTGCCGCGTCCACAAACCCATCCAAGAGCGCCAGCTCCACCTCCGGCCAGGGAGTTTGCCCGGCACTACGGAAGGTAATTGGCCAGCGCTGCAAAGCTGCCAGGTAGCTGAGCGTCTCAGACGAAATCAACTCGGTGTTGGGGAGGACGCCTAGGGTGGTGGTCAAGCCTGGCTGCACCAGGGATCCAATCCATCTCGTCAGCTCCTGCTGGGGGTGCTGCCCCTGCCAGTGCATTTGGATCCCTTTCCAGAGAGGAGCCACGCCGGGAGTGAGGGGCTGCCCCAGGTTAAGGAGGGCCAGGGATCCCAGAGCTAGGCTTATGCCAACTCCCTGGCGCAGCGCCTTTTGCCCCCAGCGTCCCCCCAGCCAGCGCCAGACTTTGTCCAGCCCACCCGCCGAGAGGAGAGCCAGCAGGGGCAACAGCGGCAGCGTAAAGCGCACATCCTTGATGGCCACCAGCGTGTAGAGCAAGTAGCCCGAGCCGTAGAGGCCCCAGAGGAGAGCCTCCCGCCGGCTTAGGGATCCCCAGAGCGAAAGCAGCGGCAAGGGGCATAGCCAAGGGCTCGTTTGCAGGGGCAAAAAGCGCAAATAGGCCGTCCACCAGCACAGGGATCCCGCTGGGCAGGTGAGGTAGTAGTGGGCAGTCTCGGCATAGGCCCAGCCGTTGCTGAGTACAAACAGCCAGTTGGCTCCATACCAGGGCCAGCACAAGAGCAGCATGACCCCCATCCCCAGGGCCAGGTGGGCCAGCCGCACCAGCCAAGGGATCCTCACCCCCAGCAGAACAGCCAGCAGGGGCGGCAGCAAAAACAGCACCCCTGTCCACTTGGTCAGCAGCACCGCCGCCACCCCTGCCCCCACCCCCACCGCCCCCCACCAGGAGGGATCCTCCCCATAGGCCCAGAGCGCCCAGAAAGCCAACGTCACCGCCACCACCAGCGGCAGCTCCAACATGTACACATGGGCCAGGGCCGCGATCCCTGGGTAAAGCAACAGCAGCGCTGCTGCTAGCCAGCCCACTGCTTGGGAGTGGTAAATCCGCTGGCCCAGCCGCTGGGTTGCCAGGGTCAGGATCCCCAACAACGCCAGATTGAGCAACTGCCCGTCTGCCCGGCTAAAGGGGTGCAGAGCTGCCAACGGGATCCCCAGCCAATAGGCCAAAGGCGGGTAGCGCTGGTTCAGGTGCAAAAACTGCTGCCACCACAGCCCTTCCCAGCGAAACCGCCGCAGGTGCTCCCCAAATGCCTGCGCCTGCAACAGGTGCTGCGCCTCATCCCAGGCCGGTGGCAGGGGATCGCTCCAGTTCCAAACCAGCAGCAGCAACAGCGCCGCCATCCCTAGGACGGCCCAGGCCGTGAGCAAAGGGATCCCCCCCGGTCCTCTTGCCCCCGCCAGCCAACTGGATGCCCTCTCCATTGCCTTGGCCCTGATTCCCGACGCTACACTCAACTTGGGCTGCCCTTAGACAGTACCCACCTCCCCATGACTGTTCCACCCTCTGGTCCCACAGGCGTCTGGATCCTCCCCGATCAGCTCCACCCGCAGCAAGCTGCCCTTGCCTCCCTCTCGACTCTACCCCCCCACCGCGTTCCCGTTCTTTTCATCGAATCCCACGCCTGGGCCAGCTCCCGCAACCATCACCAGCAAAAGCTGGTCCTGGTCTGGTCGGCCATGCGCCACTTTGCCCAGGAATTGCAGCAGCGTGGCCACCCCGTCACCTATGTGGAAGCCGAGGGCTATGCCGAGCCTCTACAAGCCTGGGCCAGGCAAAACCGGTTGCAACAAATCCGCCTCATGCAGCCCGCCGACATCCCCGTCCGCGAGGAGGTGGAAAAGCTGAGATCCGTCCTCCCCTGCCCGCTCCTAGTCCTAGAAAACAACCACTTCCTATGGACAGCTCGCCAATTTATCGACTGGGCCCTAGGCCGCAAGCGCCTCCTCCTAGAGGACTTCTACCGTCAAGGGCGCAAACGCTTCCGCATTCTGATGGACGGCTCCCAGCCCCTCGGCGGGCGCTGGAATTACGACCGGGAAAACCGCCAGCCTCCCCAGCCTGGCCGGCGCTACCCTCCCCCTTTGACGTTTCCCCCCGATGCCATCACTCAGGCGGTGATGGAGAAAGTGCGGCGACGTTACGGCCACCACTTCGGATCCCTGGAAGGCTTTGGCTGGGCTGTTACTCGCACCCAAGCCTTGCAGGTGCTTGAGGACTTCATTCAGCACCGCCTGCCTTACTTCGGTCCTTGGCAGGACGCCATGCAAGCCGGGGAAGACTTCCTCTACCACTCCCTCCTTTCGCCCTACCTCAACCTAGGACTTCTCACCCCCCACGAAGTCATCGCTGCTGCCGAGCAGGCCTACCATCGCGGCGGGATCCCCCTCCCTTCGGCCGAAGGCTTCATCCGCCAGATCCTGGGCTGGCGAGAATACCTGCGCGGCTTCTACGAATACCAAATGCCCAACGGCTATGCCCAGAAGAACTTCTTCGGCCACCACCGCCCCCTGCCCCAGTTCTTCTGGACGGGCGAAACCGACATGGCCTGTCTGCGGCACACCCTCGGCCAGATTCGTCGCCATGGCTACGCCCATCACATCCAGCGCCTGATGGTACTCAGCAATTTCTCGCTCATTGCCGGCATCCAGCCCCAAGCTGTAGAAGCCTGGTTTCACGATGTCTTCATCGACAGCTACGACTGGGTGATGCAGCCCAACGTCATCGGCATGGGCCTTTTTGCCGACGGCGGCATGCTTTCCACCAAGCCCTACGCCGCTTCTGCCCAGTACATTTGCAAAATGAGTGACTACTGCCGCCGCTGCCGCTACAATCCCAGCGAGAAGGTTGGCGAACGGGCCTGTCCCTTCAATACCTTCTACTGGGATTTCCTGTTGCGCCATCGTTCTCTCTTGCTTCCTCTGGGAAGGATGAAATGGGTACTGGCCCACCTGGATCGCCTGCAGCCAGGGATCAAAGCCCAAATCCAAGCGCAAGCCGCTGCTTGGTGGGAGTCCACGTCCAATGCCTAGGGGCAACTCCCTGGGCCTGCTGTCTGGTATTCACTAGAATTGGAGACCCTTTTTCGCGTGCTACTTGGTTCTAAGGAGCCCACGTCATGAAATGTCCCCGCTGCGGCAAGCAAGAAATCCGTGTTTTGGAGTCCCGTTCGGCAGAAGGTGGCCAAAGCGTGCGGCGGCGGCGGGAATGCATGTCCTGTGGCTATCGCTTCACCACCTATGAGCGCATCGAATTCATGCCCATCATGGTCATTAAACGGGATGGATCCCGAGAGAGTTTTAACCGCAACAAGATCTTACAGGGGGTGATGCGCGCCTGTGAGAAAACCCCCGTGACCCTTAAGCAAATGGAAGAGCTGGTCAACGAGATCGAAGAGAAGCTCCAATTAGAAGATGTGCAGGAAGTAACCACCCTCCGCATTGGCGAGATGGTTTTGGAGCGCCTGCGGCACTTGAGTGAGGTGGCCTACCTGCGCTTTGCCTCTGTGTATCGTCGGTTTCGAGACATCAAAGACTTTGCTCACGAGTTGGAACAGTTAGAGCAGTTGGAACGACCGTCGCGCCAGGATTTAGAGCGCCTCCTCCAGGACTCCCTTGCTTCAGAAGGGAGCACAAAGTAGAGAAAATGCTCTCCAGGGGCTCCCATTCGCAAAGCTTGGCGCTATGCTTGGGGTAGCAATCGCTGCTTGCCCTAGGCCTAGCGCTAGGCAGGCAGGGGTAGGCGGCGTTTAGCACTACCCTTAGAAGATCCAGATTTCACAGTGTAGGTCTTATGCAACACAACTTTCGGGCTTCCAGCCTCTCTGTAGCTCCTAGCAGCAACAACAGCTTTCCCTCTCCCGAGGCCCTGGAAACTGAGCCTAGGCCTGGGACAGTGCCGCTCCGGGTACATCAACAAATGGCCGAAGAGCTGGAGTCTGCCCGTCAACAGGTAAGCCGCCTCTCCTTGGAAAATCAGCGCTTGCGCACCCTGCATCAGCAGTTGTCTGGAGAAATTGCTGCCCTCGAGCAAGAAATTCAGGGACACGTGGGCCAGATCCTAAAGCGCCTGCAGCAACTTAACCTGCGGCTTGCTGACTCAAGTCAACAAGCTGCTGCTTCCGAAAGAGAAGCTACTACAGCGTCCTGGCGAAGGGATAACCCAACCTCCTCGCCCTACGACTTTCTCAATCGCCTTAAGCAGCGCCAAGCCCGCAGCGAAGCTTCACCCTTCTCCAGCAATGGCTACTCTCCTACCTTGAGCTTAACTGGGCCCCCTTCTGAGTCGCTTCACCAAGCCCACTTCTCCGCTGTTCCCAGCTGCCCTCCTCATGAAACTCCTGCTGCGCCCCCTTCGCCCCAGGTTAAGTACCAATTTCCTTCTCTAGAGGAGCTAATGAAGAACAGGGGAAATCCAGCTCTCTATCCCAGCGAAGACTACCAGCGTGCCCAGGATCACCACCATGGCTCCCAGGGATCCCCCCTACTTTGGATAGCAGCAGCTATCGTCTTAGTGGTTGGCTCTTTTGGACTAGGATTCGTAGCAGTGCAACCCTTCTTGCATAGCAGTTCCCCCTCTCCTCAAGCACCGTCGGCAGGCCCCTAGTAACAAGCAGGAATAGCAGCCCCTTTTTGGTGAGAGGGGGCGTGGTGGAGTCTGGCACCGAGCTATTTTTCCGGAGGGTCACCCCTCCAGTAGGTTCGCCGCTGATGCGTTTCACGTCCGAGTTCGGGATGGAGTCGGCGTGGTTCCACATCGCTATGAGCACCAGACCCCCACACCCTGAAAGCTGCACAGCAAGAGACGGCAGGAGAACTGGGTCAAGCAGACGGTCTGTTAGGACTCCTCGGCTGCATGCATTACTGCACTTCCACCTAGAGCCTATCCACCGGGTCGTCTTCCCGGGACCTTAACAGAGGACTCATCTTGAGGTGGGCTTCCCACTTAGATGCTTTCAGCGGTTATCCACTCCGCACATGGCTACCCAGCGTCTACCGTTGGCACGATAACTGGTACACCAGCGGTGCGTCCCTCCCGGTCCTCTCGTACTAGGGAGAGCTCCTCTCAATCCTCTTGCGCCTGCACCGGATATGGACCGAACTGTCTCACGACGTTCTGAACCCAGCTCACGTACCGCTTTAATGGGCGAACAGCCCAACCCTTGGGACGTACTACCGCCCCAGGTTGCGATGAGCCGACATCGAGGTGCCAAACCTCCCCGTCGATGTGAACTCTTGGGGGAGATCAGCCTGTTATCCCTAGAGTAACTTTTATCCGTTGAGCGACGGCCCTTCCACTCAGCGCCGTCGGATCACTAAGGCCGACTTTCGTCCCTGCTCGACTTGTAGGTCTTGCAGTCAAGCTCCCTTATGCCTTTGCACTCAACGGCTGATTTCCAACCAGCCTGAGGGAACCTTTGCACGCCTCCGTTACCCTTTAGGAGGCGACCGCCCCAGTCAAACTGCCCACCTGAAACTGTCCTTTCCCCCGCTTCCGGGCAGAAAGTTAGAATTCTAGCCTTGCCAGAGTGGTATCTCACCGGCGACTCCATACCCCCCGCAAGGGGTACTTCTTTGTCTCCCACCTATCCTGCGCAGGCAAGGCCCGAACCCAATTCCAGGCTACAGTAAAGCTTCATAGGGTCTTTCTGTCCAGGTGCAGGTAGTCCGCATCTTCACAGACAAGTCTATTTCGCCGAGTCCCTCTCCGAGACAGCGCCCAAGTCATTACGCCTTTCGTGCGGGTCGGAACTTACCCGACAAGGAATTTCGCTACCTTAGGACCGTTATAGTTACGG
>NZ_JANSHR010000041.1:18254-36467 GCF_047461675.1 Synechococcus sp. R70.1 | reverse complement strand
CAGCGGCGAACCTACTGGAGGGGTGACCCTCCGGAAAAATAGCTCGGTGCCAGACCCTACTACACCCCTCGGTGGGGGTTTTTTGCGGGAAGAGAGGAGGCAGTTGCTGTCTCGTTAGGTAGAGGAGAGAGTCTATTCGGTTTCTACTCTACTGGACTCAAAAGCCGCACTTTGACTCAACCAAGCTTTAAGGTGATAGGTAGCTCGGCAATCGTCTTCGTTGTAGATGAGCGACTGCTCCAAGTAGCGGCGATCTCGTGTTTCCAGCCACTGGCTATACCAGTAGATGGAGTGAGCCCCATTGGCCTCGGGTAGTTGCCACTTGAACCCCAGCCAACGGGCGATGCTTTTTAGGGAGTAGCTCTCAACGGGCAGCACTACCGACCGCCGAACCCAGGTGTGTAAATCCACAAAGCGCTCCAACAGTTGCTGCACCTCTCGGGGATCCGTTTGGTACTGCTCCCCCAGTTGCCGGCAAGTCTGTACTTCAAAGCCATGGAAATGATAAATGGGCGCCTCAGGGTAACGTTGAACCAACTCTAGAAACTGTTGCCAGGCCTGTCCTTCCTCCTGTGGCTCGGCAGCTAGGCAACTGTAGTAGTTGACAACCTTGTGCTCCTCTGCTTGTTCTACCACGAGCAAGCCCAGCAGGTAAGCAACGTTGTGGCGGGGATCTGCCTCGATGTCGAAGTACAGCTCCACGGGCGCTGTCGGCAGAGCTGGGGGTGGGGATTGCAGCCAGAGGGGCTGGCGGCTGAGGGTGGCGCGGGCTTGGAGCTGTAGTTGCAGGGCCACGCGGGCTCCCAACTGGGGAATGGCCTGCAGCGTTTCCAGGGGGGCGTTGGCTAAGGCTTCAATTGAGTCGATCCCCGCCTTTTGCAGAAGGGGATAGCGGGATCTAGTTACACCCGGTAGCAGGCTGAGGGGCTGGGTGGTGGCGTTTAGCTGCCGACAGTAGTTCCGCCAGTGGCAGAGATGACAGCGGCTGCGGGCCATTAACACCTGGGGCGGCTCGGGTCGACTAAGGGAGCGCAGGTAATCTTGCAGCAGGCGGCGCACCTGAGCACGTCGTCGATCTAGCTCGACGGGGTACCATTCCTTGTCTTTCAAAATTAGAAAGCCGTGCTTGGGCACCTGCCCCTCCAGGGATCCAAGCAACTCGGCCTGCAAAGTCAACAACAGTTCGTACTCCGGCTTGGGGCGCTTGCCGAGGCGAATGTGCACCGGCAGGTAAACGGGCCGGTCTTGGCTGCGAAGGGCGGGATCCCGAATCAGGAGGTCCAGCGAGCTGCTTACCCAAACGGAACGAAACTCTGGAACAGCCCTAGTGGAGTCGTCCTCAGGGAGCTCAAGCTCTGTCTCAGGGGAAGAGGCGAGGGCAACTTCAGAGCTGGCAAGCTCCGCCTCAGCTTCCCAAAACAGCTCTGCTACAATCTGCCCGCCGTAGATCCGCTCCGCCCCTGCTGCCATAGCTGCCAGAAGGGCTTCATTGCCCGGCGCAACTTCTTCTCCCGGGAATTGCTCCAGCACAGCAGCTTGCAGAGTTTGGCGATCCCGACGCCATTGCTCCAGCAGGTTTTCCGGCGGCAGCTTGGCTTCTTGAGGTCCAAAGCGATCCAAGTAGGGCAGGCGACGACAGCGAAAAAAGGCCAGCACCTCTTCTGTGTCCACAGAACCCTGCTGGGCTGGTGCAAGCGGGAACTCCAAGGGCGGATGACCTCAGCTCTGCTGTCATTGTGACATGCCTTAAGCCTTGGGCTGCTGAGCTAGCAAGAAGTGGGCAATGAGGCGCTCAACCGTTGCGGCCTGGCGCTGGGCGGTTTCAGCTTGCTGCTGGCAGACGGCCTTGAACTCCTCCAGCCACGCGCTGTGCTCTTGCGTCATCCGCGCCTGCTGCTGAACGATGTCTTTTAACTGGGACAAGTCGTCTTTGATAGAGCTGACGGCTTCAACTAGGGTCAACACAGCGCCGACTAGGCGATCCAGGCGGAAGTCAATCTGATCAAATCGGTCTCTAGTCTGCATAGCGCCTCGCCTGAATGGTTATAGCTTGGTGCTTCGGGTAGAGCTTTGGCCTAGCCCCGCTCCTCAGCTGGATGTCAATTATTTTACAAGGGCGAGGTGAAAGCTCCGAGTGAGGAGGATCACAGCTGCCCAGGAGAGAAGGCCAACCCAACTGGCGTATGCTAGGGAAGAAAGACTTCTTTACACTGCAGATGGAGCTGATTGCAACCCCTCTTTCGATGGCCCCGACTCTGCCCCAGACCCAGCCGGCGGCAGTGGAAATGCAGGGGGTGTGGAAGCGCTTTGGGCAGCAGGTGGCTGTTCAGGACTTGAGCCTGCGGATCTTTCAGGGGGAGGTATTTGCCCTGCTGGGGCCCAACGGCGCCGGCAAATCCACCACCATCCGCATGCTCACTAGCCTCACGCGACCCAGCCAGGGATCCATCCAAGTGGGGGGCTACGACGTGGTGCGGGATCCCTTAGCAGTGCGGCGGCAAATTGGGGTGGTGTTGCAGCCTATTACCCTAGAGGCGGAGCTAACGGTTTGGGAGAACCTGGAGTTCCACGGCCGCATGCACCACATTCCCAACCCGGAGCGGCAGCGGCGCATTGACGAGTGGCTGGAGTACGTGAAGCTGGCCGACCGGCGGCACGACAAGGTGAAGACCCTCTCCGGCGGCATGAAGCGGCGCCTGCAAGTGGCCAGAGCCCTGCTGCACCAGCCTCAAATCTTGTTCCTGGACGAGCCGACGGTTGGATTGGATCCCCAAGCGCGGCGGCTGTTGTGGGAGATCCTGCGGGATCTGAATCGACAGGGGATGACCTTGCTAGTTACCACCCACTACATGGAGGAGGCCGAAGAGCTGTGCGACCGCATCGGCATCATGGACGGCGGCAAGCTGATCGAGCTGGGCAGCCCTAGTCAGTTGCGGGCCAAGTACGGGGAAGCTCTGCTGGTGCGCTCCCGACCTGGACAGGAGGTGAGCTACACCTTTTTCCCCAGCTTGGCGGAGGCCCAGCGGCAGTTGGAAGCTGAATCCGACAAAACCGGCCTGATGGTGCGCCCTGCCAACCTAGAAGATATCTTTGTGCGCTTGACAGGCCGTCGTCTGGATTAGCGCGCTTTTACTCTCAACCTCTCTCTCTTTTATGGCTATTTGAATTCCTCTCCTCCCTCCTTTGGAGTGGGGGGCTCAAACTTGTAGCCAACGCCGCGCACGGTGCGGATTAGCTCTGGCTGACTGGCATCAGTCTCTAACTTCTTGCGAATTTGGCCAATGTGGACATCAACGACTCGCTCATCTCCTTCATAGTTAAAGTCCCACACCTCTCGGATCAGCTCAGCGCGTCGCCAAACCCGTCCAGGGTAGCGGGCCATGGTGTAGAGCAAGTCAAACTCTAGAGCCGTTAGGCTAATGGGGCGCTGGTCGCGAGTGACTTCCCGGGTTTCTGGGTTAATCACCAAGGAGGCAAAGGTTAGAACGGGGGCGCTTCCTCCCTGGGCTTTCGTCCGCCCTCGGCGCAGGATAGCCTGCACCCGTGCTTGTAGCTCCGGTAGGGTGAAGGGTTTGGTCAGGTAGTCATCTGCGCCTAGCTGAAATCCTTGCAGCTTGTCGGCAGGATTCACTCGGCTGGTTAGCATCAATACATACACGCCAGTCTCCTTTTGCATCTGCCGGCAGAGGCTGTAGCCGCTGACATCTGGCAAGTTCAAATCCAAAATCACCAAGTCCGGCTGAAAAGTACGTAACTGCTGCAGGCCCTCGGCACCGGTTGCAGCCACCTCGACCGTGTACCCTTGGCGCTGCAAATACCGCTTGAGCAGCGTGCAAATGCTGGGATCGTCGTCGACAATAAGGATGCGGAACATAGCGGGGTAACTAGGAGGGGACAGGGCTGCAGAAAAGCTCTGCCAGCAGGACATATCCGGGCTGCAGAAAGCGGCAAACCCAGGCAGTTTTATTTATACAACAGACTGCTTCAGACTCTTATTGAATTGGCTGTTTGGCTTTCCTCGAGCCTCTGTCCCTGGGCAAATGAGTGGCAACCACTCCAGTTAGGCTGTCTGCAAAGAAGGGGAGTAACAACTTGCCGGCCAGGCCTTAGAGTGGCATGGTGGGGGTTTTTCCCAGAGGCTTATGTACTACGATCCCAACGCCGTCTTTCGCAAGGATATCCAGGTGGCCCTCTTCACCTGGGGAGTGCTAGAGCTGGTCTGTTTCGTCATCATGCCGTTCACGCGGGCCTACGAGTATGCGCAGGTAGCGGATTGGCTGTGGCCATCGCTGGTGCTGGGGCCAGCGGGGGCGGTGGTGGTGGCCTTTTGCTCAAAGCTCACGGTAGCTGCTAGTAACATCCCCGACCCGAAAAGGAAAAGGGCACAGCGGCAAATTGCTCAGGTAATCAGTTTCTTCGGCTTCTTGGGCTTGGCCTTGCCCCTGCTCCTAGCCGGCTGGACCTTTGGCCACGAAATTCTCACCACCGACTGGGAGAATATGTTCACCAAGTAGAGGCTAAACGTGCTGCTGAGCTTGCCCCTTGGGAGATAGCTTCCCAAGCCAGCACCCAGAGGCGAAACTAGAAGTAAGAAGTACTAGAGATGCTCTGGGGCTTGCAAGCGTTGGCAAGGCCCTCACTCTCGGCTTTTGGGAGCTGAGTTTTGGATGGCTAACTACCCGGTGCGAGGCCGTTCTTCTCCCGCGGTGGGGAGTTTTCCCTTCGGCACCCTAATGGCCCTGAGCCTCTCGGTTGGGGCCTTGGCTGCTCTGGGTTGGCAGGCGTGGCAGTTCATGGCCCCCCTGCTGGCTCCCCCTGCAGTGCCGCAGTTTCCTCGAGCGGTGCGGGTGGAGCCTTTGCCTAGACCGACAAGCTTGCCCTTTTCCCCCTCGGCTCGCCCTACTCAGAGGGAGTCTCCGCTGGCTGTAGGCAGCCTTGATTCCACTGCCTTTCCGCCTGGCAGCCGGGGGCGGGTGATCGAGCCTCTGGGTCTAGCCATCCGCAGCAAGCCCTCGGTGGAGGGAGCTTACCAAGGGGGAATTGGGGCGGGGGAAATAGTGACGGTGCTGGAGTACAGCGCCGATGGTCGCTGGCAACGGGTGCGGCGAGAGCTGAACGGCCAGGAAGGCTGGGTACGCGCTGGCAACCTGGGCCCCGTGGAAGGAGCAGCAGTTGCCTCGGCTCCACTTCCTGCAACTTCTAGGGTTGAATCTACGCCTAACTCTACCCCCTCGCCAATTCGGCCACTGGTAGAAACCAGCCTTGCTCCAGGTGAACGGGGACGGGTAATTGAGCCGATTGGCCTAGCGCTACGGGCCACTCCCGACCGGGAAGGAGCTTACATCGGTGGTGTGCCCATGAACGAGGTGGTGGAAGTGCTGGAATACAGCGCCGATGGCCGCTGGCAGCGCATCCGGCGGCAGAACGGGCAGGAAGGTTGGGTGCGGGCCGGAAACTTGGCGCAGGAGTAGTTTCTGGGGGATGCCCCAGCGGGGGATTGTAAGGGTGAAGAAATCTGTGGTTCGGTAGAGCAGGACTGCCTGGGCCAAGCGACAAATGCCGGCGCTGGAGGGTCCGTCGAAGGGCTACTCTCTCTGGATCAAGGGTAGAGCCTGAACAGCAAAAAGGGAGGCGGAGGGGATCCCATGTGTGCTCAAGTTCAGTCCTGAGCTGGCCCTCGTCTGTGGCGAGTAGGTGGGAGAAGAGCACAAGGGTCTTGTCCGGGAGGCCAGGTGGCGGACTGGGAAGCCGCCTTCCACTTCGACCACCTGTTTGGGAATGACAGGCTGCCCTTCAAGGACGGCCTCAAAGGCAGCGCTGGGGTTCGCCTGATTGCCTCGGCAGGACGGGGTTCTTGACGTAGGTCTTTGCCCTCAAGTCCCGTTGGCTTTTGTTGTCCTCTATCCTTTGCTTAGCGATGAACCCAGTCTGGCCAAGTCGCACCCTTTTCCACTCTTACTGGCAACTGAGCTGGCTGGCTTTTGGCTTGCTTCTGGCTGCCCCGGCTTGGGGACACGGGGTGGAGGCCTCTTGGCGAGCAGTTCCCACGTTCGAGATCCAGGCCCGCTACGATACAGGCGAGCCGATGCGTTCGGCGCAGGTAACGGTGTTTGCACCTAGCAATCCCAGCACTCCTTGGCAGGAGGGGCAGACGGACGCCCAGGGCCGGTTTTGGCTGCAGCCGGATCCGGAGCTCAAGGGCCTGTGGCAGGTGCACATTCGCCAGGCGGGGCACGGCGTAGTGGTGAAGGTGCCGGTTGGGGAGGCGTTAGGGATCCCCAGCCCTTCCTCCCCTGGCTTTGGGCCTCTGCAGCGAGGGGTCATGGCCGCCTGCGTTATCTGGGGCTGCTTAGGCACAGCGCTGTTTTTCTTGCGGCCCCGCCCTGCCGCCTCTGTGGGTGGAGAACGGCCAAGCTCCGAAGTCGGCGCTGCTACTCTAAGGCAGGACTAGCCATGCACATCAGTGAGGGCCTTTTGCCAGCGCCGCTGTGGTTAGGAGGGTATAGCGTCACTGCCTTGATCACTGGCTACAGCCTGGGCCGCCTGCAGCGGCTGGAAAAGGATCCCCGCCGCCAGCTCCCCAAGGCAGCGCTGCTGACAGCGGCTTTTTTTGTCGCCTCCTCCATTCACCTGCCCTTTCCTCCAGCCAGCCTGCACCTGCTGCTCAATGGCCTAATGGGCGTGCTCTTGGGGGTCTTGGCCTACCCGGCCATCCTGGTGGGCCTGTTCTTTCAGGCCGTGGCTTTTGGGCATGGAGGGCTGACCACCCTGGGGATCAACGCCGCCATCTTGGGGATCCCGGCGCTTCTGGCAGGAGGGATCTTTCAAGCCAGCCGGCGGCGGCTGGGAACGGGCTGGGCTGCCTTTTGGGCAGGAGCTGCAGGGGTGGTGCTGGCGGCGCTGCTATTTTACGGCGTGGTGCTGGCGGCGCTGTACAGCGAGGGGATCCCTTCCACGTCCGCAGAGCGCTTGGCCCTGGCCGGCTTGATGGCAGCTCATCTGCCGCTGGCAGGGGTGGAGGGGCTGTTTACCCGTCGGGTGGTGCTGTTCTTGCAGCGGGTACAGCCGCAGCTTTTGGGGGAGGATGAAAAGCTCTAAGGCTAATCTGCCCTGCCCGCCTCTCGCCTCCAGGAGTTTTTCCTCCCCTTGGCTCCACCGCTGGCGGCCTCTGCCCAAGGTGGTTGGCCTACTGGCATTGATGGCGGCTTTTGCCCAGGTGCAGCGCTTGGCCTTGCTACCCCTAGTTTGGGTGTTGGTGGCTCTTCTTTGGGCGCTCTCCGGCTTGCCCCTGCGCCGAGGGCTAAGACGGCTGGCCGCCCCAGGAGTTTTGTTGATAGCCTTCGTCCTCTTCTTGCCTTTTGCCGTTGGGGAGACCTTCCTCTGGCAGTGGGGCTCCTTGGCTTTGCGCTGGGAGGGGCTGGAGAGGGCGCTTTGCCTTGGCGGGCGCAGCCTGGCGCTGTTGGCCCTGGCAATGCTGCTGGGGGAGACCACCCCTCTGCCGGCCCTGTTGGCAGCCCTAGGGGCTTTGGGGATCCCCGACCTACTCCTGGAACTGGCTTGGCTAACCCAGCGCTATTTGCAGGAGGTGGCTACCCAGTGGCAGCGGATGCAGCGGGCAGCTCGGCTGAGGGGCTGGCGACCGCGGGGATCCCTGTGGCGTCCGGACCTGGCCTTGCGACAAGACCTTCCCTTCCTGGCTGCTGCAGTGGGCACTCTCCTGGTGCGCAGCTACGAGCGCTCCGAGCGGGTCTATCAGGCGCTGCGCCTACGGGGCTATGGAAGAGCGCTTCTGCTCCCAGAAGAGAGGGCAGGAGATCCCTGGAGCTGGGCGGCCACTGGGCTGGCGGTGGCTGTGGCTCTCGGCTTGGTGTGGGTTCAATTTGGGGGTTATCCCGATTGAGCTGGTTGGCAGGGGAGTTAGACAAGGTGGACAGTCCTCCTCCCCGCCTTTAGAAGCGAAACCCAACTAGAACTAGAATAGGAAGGCCTCAATTTTCCCAATTCATTTGTTGTCTATTGTTGCCATTCTCTCGGCCTCTCCTGTGGCTATGAACTGGTTGGAAACCGCTCTGCCTACGCCCTCTCGCAGCCCTGCCGCCTCCCCAAAGGAAGCGCCGGCTGTTGCCGTTGTGCACCTGGGCTGTGAGAAAAACCGCGTGGACACGGAACACATGATGGGCCTGCTGGCCCAGGCGGGCTACCGGGTGGAGGGGGATGAAGAAAGCGCCGACTACGTCATCGTCAACACCTGCAGCTTCATCGAAGCGGCGCGACGGGAGTCGGTCAGCACCTTGATGGAGCTGGCAGTCCAGGGCAAGAAGCTCATCATCGCCGGCTGCTTGGCGCAGCACTTCCAGGAGGAGCTGCTGCGGGAGATCCCAGAGGCGGTGGCCATTGTGGGCACGGGCGACTACCACCAAATCGTCCAAGTTATGGAGCGGGTGGAGCGGGGAGAGCGGGTTAATGCCGTCACCTCCAGCTTGGACTACATTGCCGATGAGACTGTCCCCCGCTATCGCACTACCCACGCGCCAGTGGCCTACCTGCGGGTGGCAGAGGGGTGTGACTATCGCTGCTCTTTCTGCATCATCCCCCACCTGCGGGGCAAGCAACGCTCTCGCCCCATCGAGTCCATCTTGCGGGAGGCCGAACAACTGGCTGCAGAAGGGGTGCAGGAGCTGATTCTCATTTCCCAGATCACCACCAACTACGGGATCGACCTCTACGGGGAGCCGCGGCTGGCTGAGCTCATCCGTGCTCTGGGCAAGATCCCTATTCCCTGGGTCCGCATGCTCTATGCCTACCCTACGGGCATTACTCCGGCAGTGGTAGAGGCCATTCAGGAGACCCCCAATTTCTTGCTCTATCTGGATCTGCCGCTGCAGCACAGCCACCCCGAGATCCTCAAGGCCATGAACCGCCCCTGGCAGGACCAGGTCAACGACCGGTTGATCGAGCGGCTGCGTCAGGCCCTACCCACGGCCGTGCTGCGCACCAGCTTCATCGTCGGCTTTCCTGGCGAGACAGAGGAGCACTTCCAGCATCTGTTGGACTTTGTGCAGCGCCACCAATTTGACCATGTGGGGGTGTTTACCTTTTCTCCCGAAGAAGGCACGCCTGCCTACCACCTTCCTCACCAAGTGCCTGAGCGCGTCAAAAAAGAGCGCCGCGCCCGCCTGATGCAGCTGCAGCAGGAGATCGCCTTCCGCCGCAACCGCGAGCAGGTGGGGCAGGTGGTGCCTGTGCTCCTGGAGCAGGAAAACCCCCGCACGGGCGAGTGGATTGGCCGCTCCCCCCGCTTTGCCCCTGAGGTGGATGGGGTGGTGTATGTGCGCGGGCCGGGATCTCTGGGATCCCTGGTGCCGGTCCAGATTACGCGGGCCGAGCCCTACGATCTCTTCGGCCAGGTGGTGGAGGCGCCGCAGGGCTTTAGTTGGAGTGGGCGGTAGAATAGCAAGTTGGACTCCAGCGGGAATAGGATGACTAGTTCTGAGGAGCTGAAACAGGCGGCAGCCCAGGCAGCAGCCCAGCGGGTACAGTCAGGCATGGTGGTGGGCCTGGGGACGGGCTCCACAGCCGCCTTTGCAGTGAGCGCCCTAGCCCAGCGCATGCGAAAGGAGGGGCTGCAGTTCATTGGGGTGCCCACTTCCGAGCGCACGGCAGAACAGGCCCGCTCTCTAGGGATCCCGCTGGCCACGCTGGAAGAGCAGCCCCGCTTGGATCTGGCCATCGATGGAGCTGATGAAATTGAGGTGGGATCCCTCAATCTCATCAAGGGGGCAGGGGGAGCCCTGCTGCGGGAGAAACTGGTGGAGGCCAGCGCCGCCGAGCTAATCATCATTGCCGACGCCTCCAAGAAGGTGGCGCAGCTAGGCACGCGCTTCCCAGTGCCGGTGGAGGTGGTGCGCTTTGGCTGGAAGACTACCCTGGCGCGGGTGGAAGCCCTGGGCTGCCAGGCGGTGCTGCGGCGCACGGCCGACGGGGATCCCTACCTCACCGACGAGCAGCACTACATCCTCGACTGCCAGTTTGGCCCTATTGCCGATCCAGCCAAGCTAGCTGAGCAACTCAAAGCAACGGTGGGGGTAGTGGAGCACGGCCTGTTTATCGGCATGGCCACCGAGGCCATTATTGCTGGCCCTGGAGGGATCGAGACGCTGCGGCGGCCGTAGGGGCCAGTTCGGCTGCCAGTAGGATTGCCTGCTTGAGGCTCTCGGCGCGGGCCACCCCCTGTCCAGCTATGTCAAAGGCGGTGCCGTGGTCAGGGGAGGTGCGAATAAAGGGCAGCCCCAGGGTTAGGTTGACGGCTCGGTCAAACGCCAGCAGCTTCACCGGGATCAGGCCTTGGTCGTGGTAGAGGGCCAGGTAGGCATCGGCCACGGCGGGAGACCCTTGACCATACCAGGCTTGGGCGGGAGCTAGCCACATCGTATCGGGGGGGAGCGGCCCCCAGATTCTGGCGTGGGGATAGGTACCTAGCAGCTCCGCCAGCCACTCCTGTTCTTCTGAACCCAGTTGCCCCCGTTCGCCGGCATGGGGGTTGAGGCCAGCCACGGCAATTACGGGATCGCCAATCCCAAAGAGCTCGCGCAGGGATCCCGCCAGCAAGTCCAACTTCCTACGCACCAGCTCTGGGGTGAGGGTGAGGGGCACCTGGCTCAAGGGGATGTGGGTGGTGGCCAGTAGAACCCGCATCTGCCAGCCGCTGTGGGGAGAACGGGCCACAAACAGCATGCCGTAGTGCTCGCGCCCGCTGAGCTGGGCCAGTACTTCTGTTTGGCCGGGGAAGGGGTAGCCTGCTTGGTGCCAGAGGTATTTGGCAATGGGGGCGGTCACGATCCCCTGGAACAGGCTTTGCAGCGCCCCTTCAACAGCCGTTTTCAGGTAGACAAAGCTGGCCGCTCCGCTCTGGGCATCCCCCCGGCCCACACGAGAGAACTCTAGGTGGAAGCCGCTGCCGCACTCTAGGACGGGGATCCCTGCCGGGTCAGCTAAGGGATCTGTCACCCCTTTTGCCTTCAAGAGACGGTAGGTAGCCTGCAAAACCTGCCGCTCGCCCACCACCGTTATCTGGGCGCAGGCCTGCACCTGGGGATCCGCCAGCGCCTTGAGCACAATCTCCGGCCCAATCCCCGCTGGATCTCCCAACGTCAGGGCGAGCTTTGGCAGCACTAGGCTCACAGGGGCGTTCCCGATTCCTTTCCAATTTTTATCCCCCCGAAGGGGGAGCTAGGAATAGAGTGTTCACTTCGGTTTCCAATTTCTAGGAGTCTCCCCGAAGGAGGAACTCTACCCCCATTAAAGCCAAGCAGGGCAAGGGGTACAAGACCCATTCGCAAGGGGGTCGGTCAAAAGGGCAAAAAGTGGCCTTGGAGAGGGGGGTGAGAGCCTGAAAGCCTTGTAGCGCAAGGCATCGAGCGGGTAACGAAAAAATGGGCCTTTGCGGGATTTTTGGAGGCGCTCGCAAAGGCGTTGATACCGTTGTTTTGCAAACATCCCAAGCACAGGGATACGTAGGTCTGGGGGTTAGCCGCGCAGGCGACCGGAGCGGAGGATGCTCAGGATAAGCCACAGGCCCAACAGGCTGGCGGCGCTAAAAAGCAGCTCGCTCAGCCAGAAGACCTGAAAGCGGTGGGTTTGCGCCAAGAGGATGGCGGCACCGAGGGATCCAGCGGATCTGGTTGCGCCGTGCCGCCTGCAGGATCTCGGAAAAGAGCTGGCTAAAATCCAGCTCGGCAACACTCAGGGTGTAGTACTGCTGCAGGAGACGCTCGTATTTCCTCTGCAGTTGGGCCAGGCTGACGGCGGGATCCCGCAGGCTGCCCCCAGGACTTTCTGGCAGGGCCAGTTCCAGAGTCAGCTCGGCACAGCGCTGGGCATCCAGGCTGACGATAGCCAAAATCAGCTCCAGCACAATCTGCTGTGGGCGGGGATCCAGCCGCCCAATCATGCCGCAGTCCAAGAGAGCGAGGCGACCAGAGCCCAACCGGATGGATCCCGCTGCCGCCGCTTCCGTGTCAAGGCTGCTGAAGACCTGCTCCAGCGGCTGGCGCAACTGCTGGCGCAGCAGGATCTCCACCGCGTTTCAGGGCACAGGGGGCACATTGCTCTGCAGGCTGCTGAGGGCTCGATGTACTCCCGCGGCAGCAGATCGAGGCGGGTGCTTAGCAACTGGCCTAGCTTCACGTCAACCAGCCCCAAATCCACCAGGATGTTGCGCAGCACCAGAGGCGGCGGCAGTTGCGGCTCTTCCGCCTTGCCCAAGGAGAGCAAGCGCCGCATGTAGTCCCAGGATCTCCGCCTGCCGGGCGCTGTTCCGGGCCAGCCGCGCAAAGACCACCCCTTTTCCACCCTCTTCCAGGCTTGCCTAGAAACAGCAGCTTAGAAAAAGGGCACAGGAGCCACGCGACGAGTCCCGTCCCAGCCGCTGGTCAGCCCCTCCCGCAAGACCCGCAGCACTTCGTCGGTGCTGGCGTTGGGCTCGGCAAAGGAGAAGAGGTGCTTATAGCGCAGCCTCCCTTCGCGATCGACAACAAACTGGCCCGGCAGGGGCGCCCCTAGGGCTTGGCCAACGCCGTAGAGCCGAAAAGTTTTGCACTCTGGATCCACCAACAGCGGATAGGGCAGTTGCAGGTCGGCTTGGATCTGTTGGCTTTGCACCGGGTCGGTGCTGGTAACCATCAGCAGCTCTGCTCCCAGCGCCCGGATCTCTTCGTAGCGGGCCTTCAGCTCCTGGATGTGGGGGTAGCAGAAGGGGCAGAAGAGCTTTTCCGTAAAGATGCGGGTAAAGGCCAGAACCACCGGCTTGTGGCCGCGGTAGTCTGACAGGCGCACGGGATCCCCTTGCACGTTAGGCAGCTCAAAGTCGGGAGCCAGCTCGCCAATCTGCAGAGAGTTGTTGGCTGGCTGGGGGATGAAGTTTTCGAAGAAGCGACGGTTGAACAAGCCGCTGTTGCTGGTCATGGCAGTTTTTTACGTTTCTTTACTCCCTGCCACCAGCCTAACCCAAAGCCTCGGCTACTGCCTTTAGCCGCCGCAGTTGCGCCCGCATGTCGTGCCGGGTCAGCTCTGCTGCCACGAGATGAAACCCTGCCGCTACCCAGGGGTTGGGGATGCAAAACTCAAAGCGGTTGACCAAGAGCGTCCCCGACGCTTGGGGGTGGCACTCCCAGCGGTCAGTGCCCTGAAAAAAACCCTCGAACTGCCACTCCACCAGGCCCTCGGCGCGCTCGACAATCACGCAGTCCAAGCTGGGGGAGACTAGAGGCAGGCGTAGGAAAAAGCGGTAGCGGCTACCCAATTGTCCCGTGGGGGATCCCAAGGCTTCACATCCCAAAAGGGGGTTAAGCCAGCGCCGCATCAGCTCGGGGTCGACTAGGCAGCGCTCCACCTGGGCCACGCCAGCGGCAATTGCAATTGCTTGGGTATAGACGGGCATGCTCTAAGGAGCAGCAGGCGGCGCTTCGCCAACAGGGGCAATGGTACTCAGCAAAATCAAGATATCGCGGTACTCCACCTGATCCGGCCCGCGGCGAGGGGATCCCAGCTGGATGACTGCCTGCTGGAGTGGTCTGTCGGGGCGGGGGGGAGACTCGAACACTAGCGTGCGGATGCCGTTGGCCTGCTCAACATCGGAGAGGGGATCCCAGCCCCGGCCCCAGAGGGTGCGGCGGTAGTAAGCGGCAATCTCCTCCAGAGGCTGAGAGGTCTTCAGGATCAAGGAAGCCAATCCCCCCTCCTGATCCCAAATCTGCCCGGAAGAGACGACGGTGGCGTTGGGCAGGCGCAACTGCTGCGGGAAGTGGGGAGGAAGAGCGCGGGTGTCGCCCACAGAAGCCTCAAAGTGGGTGCCATCTTCACCGATGTGGCGCAGCACTGGATCCGGCTGGGCAGCGGCAGGAGGTTCTGTAGACGGCAGGAGTCGACAGGCGGTCAGCAATACCGGCGCCAGACAAGCTAGAAGTTGCACCTGGGCTGGGCAAAAGTGTCCTCTCATCGGTCAGCCAGGGATCCCTCAGGTGGGTTATAGCGGATCCCTGTTCTTGCTCACAAGTTGTTGTCAGGGGGGTGGCTCCCCGGCTGCACAAAGGCAATTGCAGAGCCTAAGATAGGTAAGGCTGCAGATCCCTGCCAGGGATAGGGTGGAGAGGTGTCCGAGTGGTTTAAGGAAGCAGTCTTGAAAACTGCCGTGGCGCAAGCCACCGTGGGTTCGAATCCCACCCTCTCCGTTACCACGTAGTCCGATGACATCCACCCAGATCCAGCCAGCCCTTGTCTAGAAGGGCTTCCAGGCTTTTCAGTGTCCAAGATAGACTGACAGAATCCACTGTAATCCGGGCTGAAGTGGGACATGACCAGGGACACAAAAGCCAGGGCGGGACATGGCTCTGTCGGAGATAGTTATCAGGAATGCCAAACCCAAGGACAAGCCCTACCAGTTGCCAGACAAAGAAGGGCTGTACTTGGAGGTGAAGCCCAACGGGTCGAGGCTCTGGCGGTTTCGCTACCGATTCCGGGGCCAGGAAAGACGGCTCAGTCTTGGCGAATATCCGTACATCCCTCTGAGAGAGGGCCGCAGTATGTACGGGGGGCCCAGCAGTTGGCTGCTATCAACACGTTCACAAGCCTTTCGGGTTCCAGCTTCCTACTGCTCTAGGCTTTGCAACAAAATGTCCCGTATCTCGCCTGGGTGACGGGCCACCTTCCACTGCCAGCGACCGAACGCGCCATGCGTATTGACGGCTTGCACCCACTCCTCGAGATAGCACCGCTTCACCCGGTCTAGTTCAGTGTCCTGTCCCTTCGTTTCCAGAATGAGCATGTCGCCATTGGCAAGCCGCACAAGAAAATCTGGCCGATACTTCCGCACCACGCCACGATAGACGTAAGGCACCTCGAAGCCCAGATGGTCGTTTTTTGCCCAGGCGCTCACGGCACTGCTATTGTCCAGGACGAAAGCGTCCGACGCCTCCCAGGTGCTGTCGTAGACACAGACGTTGATGTGTGACTTGCGCGTGCGTTGGCAGGGTTTGCTCGTGTACCAGGTACGCATTTGGCCCGTCGAGCGGATAGGGTGATCGCGGTCGAAGATCGGAGTAAGCCGCTCTGTGTTTTCCTGCCGCACCGCCTCGCACACATGTTGCACAATCCGTGACATGTTGAGGGTGATGATCAACCGACGGCGCAGTTCGTCCTGATAAAAAAGAGGTGGGGAGATCAAGATGCGGTCAGAGCGAATGAACTGCTCCACAATCCGCACCAACTGCGCCAGCAAGATTTCGCGACTGCCTTTCCAGCTTTGCTTGATTTGATCGAACACGTTCCGGGCAGTTTCGAAAATGATGCGCTGGGTGCGAAACTCCCGGGCCAACTGCTCCAGTTCGATGCGGCTGATTTGAGTTACGTCTGGCTTGCCTTCGAGAATTGGTGCCAGTTCGGCCACCTGCGGTGTCTGGGCCGCGTTCAGCTCCAAGGGCTGCACCTTCGACCAATCAAGAGTCAATACTGGCTGAAGTACGCGCTCGATACGCACCACATTCGGCCAGCGGATCTCAAACTCCGCTTTGGCTGGATCCGGCTCTACCGCAGTCTTGGGCGTTGGCGGCGGTGGCGGGCCATCTCCGCTATTCTCATGCGGTAAGAACGTGAAAGGCACGCCGAAGATGTTGACGTACTCGGGCTCAAGCAGCCCGGTCTGTGGGTTGATCTCGTAGGATGTGCGGCGCAGGCCCCGGCCTACAACCTGCTCGCACAGCAGTTGCGAGGTAAAGGCCCGCAGCCCCATAATGTGCGTCACCGTCTTGGCGTCCCAGCCCTCGCTCAGCATCCCGACGGAAATGACGTTCTGGATCTTCTCGCCTGGCTGCCCCACCTTGCCAACCGTATCTACGATCTTCCGCAAAAGTTCCGCCTGTTCTGCCTTGGTTAGCCTGCGCTCGACGGGTGCCTCTTCCTCCTCCCCCTCCTCGGTCTCGTTCGACGCCTCTACTGTTACCGCGGACTCTTCCTTTGCCTCAGCCTCTTCTAGCACCTTCGAGTCGATATGCAGGATTCGCTCCGGGTCGCATAGCTCGTCGATGTGAATGCTCCGCGAATCGAAGGCGTGCTTGACCCGCGCTGCTGTCTCAGTTCGGTTACAGACGGTGATCATCACAGGCGGCAGGCGGCGTGGGCAGGCCGGCCGCTTTCCAGGCTCTCCATGTCTCACGCCAGTCGTAGCCCAGCAGGTAATAGGCGTTCAGCACCAGATCCGGCAGCGGCTCGTGGGGTTCGGCGCGGCGGTTGAGGTCGTCTCTGACTTCTGGGTCGTTGTAGATGTGGTAGAGACGGGATTTGTAGGTTTTGGCGTCCGGCACGGCGTCGTCGCGCACCACCACACGCGGCGTCTTGACTAAGCCGGATTCGATTGCGTCGTTGAGGCCAAAATCACTGACAATCCAGCCGAACAGGGTCTCCTCGCTGCTCTTTTTTCCCGATGGTGCAAAAGGGGTGGCGGAAAAGTCGTAGCAGGTCAGAATGCCTCGTGAGCGATGCAGACGATCCAGCCCGCCTACCCAGACTGTGGCTTCCGCAGCGCTGTCTTTCAGGTCGCGAGCGCGCAAGGACTTCCCTTCAGCTTCCTGGTTGACGCGCCAGGCGTGGTGCGCCTCATCGTTGATGACTAGCAGATTGGAAGCATTTGCCATCTCGCCTAGAACTTCACGGGCATAGGCTTCGTCACTTTTGACGCCGCGCTTGTCCACGCTTTTGCGCTCCCTGATTTGCTCTTCGCTCTCCCAAGCCAGGGCGTGCCAGTTGCGCACCAATACCTTCCCTTGGCGAAGCTTATCGAGGAAGGCGGGGGGCACGATGGAAAACACCTCATAGTAGTTGCCCTCAGCGGCTGGCTCGAGGACAGCCAGTCTCTGCTTCACCGTTAGTCCCGGCGCGATGACCAGCACGTTTTTCGAAAAGCGCGCATCTTGGGGATTGGCCACCTTGTTGAGGATGTGCCAGGCAATCACCATCGCCATCACGATGGTCTTGCCCGTACCCGTTGCCATCTTGCAGCACCGACGCAAGAAGGCCCCGCCGTCACCTGGGATCTCAATGCCCACCCGCTCGGCAGGCGGCGCCTCGGTCAGCCAAATGAGCGTCTCTGCCGCCTCCAACTGGCAAAAGAAAAAGCGACGTCTGTCGAACTCCTCGGGGTCGTGCCAGTACTCCAAGAGCCGCCTGGTGATGGTGGTAACGCCGGGATAGCCCGCCTCGCGCCAGGCTTTGACGCGGGGTCGAATTTGGTTGACAAGCGGGATCTCGACGAAGATGCCCGGATCGTCGAAAGATTTTGAACCGGGAGTCGCCACCACGTAGCCCGCCGGGCGGCGGCCCTCTACCAGCTCGAAGGTGCGCGTCTGGCGGTCGTAGTGCCAGTGGTATTTCGGCTCTTCGTAGGGCGAGTTGATAATCAAGCGGTCAATCGTAGTCCGGGCCATCGCCTTTCTCCCGTTCCGTTGCTGCACTGACTTCTTCCGCTGCCCAACAGCGAATCTCTGTCAGCAGACTTGCCACCTCTTGTTGGGGAATAGGCGCAAATTCTGTGTCGTCGTAGCGAAAGGCAACAGCAAAGGGGTTGAGTTGACGGAGTTGATCTTCCCCAACCGGCAACGAAATGCCCCGGTCGTTGAGCAGACGCGCTAGCTTGACCAGGTCATGGGTGCGTGTGAATTCAATCTGTTGGGCAAACAAGACTGCCTTGAGAGATTTCTCTACCGCTTGCTGGGCATGGAAATAGAGGATAGCAGGGTGAACCTCGGGGTCTTTTTTCAACACTTCAAATGCCTTGAGGTCGCGATCCGCCAAGCGCAGGGATCGCCAGGCCTCTTCAAGATGGGGCTTCATAGAGGGCTCTTCCCTCCTTGCGTGCCCAGTACAGCACCGTGCCCGGCACCTGACTGCGCCGTTGGTATTCGGCCTCAGAATAAACCAGCAGATCGATCCCTGGGCCAAGCGAGCCTACAGCTTTGTGCAAGCGGATCATTTCGCTATACGGGTCGGGCACTTCTGGTTCGACCACTATGAGATCCACGTCAGAGCCAGCGTCGGCATCGCCACGGCCATAGGAACCAAACAAAAGTATGCGGCTGGGCTGCGCTACTGCCACGATTCGTTGAACAATTTCTTGCAGAGCTTGCTCGTCCATCATGGATCCACTTTTACGACCTTCAGGCTCTC
>NZ_JANSHR010000041.1:16587-18154 GCF_047461675.1 Synechococcus sp. R70.1 | reverse complement strand
ATGCCCCGGTCATCCACAATTTTGACGGCAATGCGTCGGTGCTCACCGAGCGCAAACGGCAGCGACACCATGCCTCGGTAAGCTTCGATCCGCTCCTCATCGATTTCTGCCTTGAGATTGCGAGCCAGTTTTGCCCAGCCCTCCTTCTCGCCTGCCATCGGGAAGAACACCTGGCGCGGGTAGAGGCTGCGCCCGTCGTAGTCGGTGTCGAGCATCCAGAGGGCAATTCTATCTGCCCCGCCCGATTCAATCTGGCCGGTCTTGGTGTTGTAGTAATCGAAGCCGAGAACTGAAACGCGATACTTTCCCTTGTCCTCGCCGTCGGCAATGCGTTCCAGGTACACATCCGGTTGCCCAATAAGCCAGAAGGACTCGTTGCTGGCGCGCTTTTTCTTCAGGTCGTCGGTCAAAAGGTCAGCGTTCATTTGCACTTTGAGGAACTGCATTCCAGCCAGCTCCGGCTTCATCTCGTCAATGTCTTTCGCTGCTTCCGGGTCAAACTGAAAGGCGGCAAAGATCAGCAGTTTTGGCCGTGGGACGAGCATCCGCGCTTCTTCCCAGGCCTGCTCCACTTGCCGTTGCTCGAGCGGGCCATATTCCGGCCCAAAGGAGACCACCACGCGCAGGGGGTCGTAGGCAGGCGCCGACTCGCGCACGGTATTTGCCCCTTCGTCGCTGGGCCGCGTTTCCCCCACGGCATGGAGCCAACGGCAGCCGGGCAGCGGTTCCAGCCAGGCAAAGCGGATGTATTGCCCGTTCTTCCCGCGGATACCCGTCTTGAGCAGCTCGTCGCGCCATTCCTCCTGACGCAGTGTTTCGCCGGAGCGGGCAATCGAGGCATCTGCCGGCTCGGGCCTGGGCTCCAAAATCTCATCCACCGATTTCACCGCTGGGGCTGGCACTGCTTCCACGGTGAACGGGCCTGTCACCCGCACCTTCTTCCTGTCCACGAAGGGCTGGTCGTAAAGCGTCTCCTGGGGTGCGTGGCGGGCAATGGCCTCATCGATGGCTGCTCGCAGGGCACGGCGGGCTTGATGGAATCGCTCGAATGGCGTCCGGGCAGCTTCCGGCCAGTCGGCGGGAAACTCAAAGGGCACCTCCCATTCCACCAGCTCGTTGACCTTAACCACCTGGCCAGCGGGCATGGTGAAGGTTTCCGTATCGGGCGCAGCAAAGTCTACAAAGTGGCCGGCCCGGCCACCTTGGGTCACCTTAAACTTCACCGCCTGGCCCTTTAGCGCCGCGTTGAGCTCAGCCAGAGCCGTCTCCACTGCCGGGTGCAGGCGCGCGTAGATGTCGTCAATTTCCGGATTGTTGGCGATGGACTTGAGCGTGATGTGCGGCACCGTCTTGTACTTAAAGCCGCTGCCGACGCCCTCCTGCGGGTGCGCGAGTTCATAGTAATCGAACACGGCGGTCATCAGCCGCTGACGGGCAAGGGTAATCGCCACGCGCGAGGTGTCGCAGGTGATCCAGCGTCTGCCCCACTTCTCAGCCACATAGGCCGTAGTGCCGCTGCCGCAAGTGGGGTCGAAGACCAGGTCGCCCGGGTCGGTGGTCATCAGGA
>NZ_JANSHR010000041.1:0-16487 GCF_047461675.1 Synechococcus sp. R70.1 | reverse complement strand
CACAAAAGCAGCCGGTCGCGCAGGTAGGTGAGGTAAGAGTGGATGCCCAGCTCCCAGGTGTCGCGGAAGGCTTTGATCTGCTCCGGCTCTGAGGTCAAATCCTCGTCCTCGCCGTCTTTGACGTCGCGCTTATTCACAAAGGGCTGGAAGTTGGAGCCGTACTTGATGCCGTAGGGCGGGTCAAAGTAGATCATCTGCACCTTGCCGGCCATTCCCTCCTTTTCCAAGAGCGAGTTCATCACCAAGAGCGAATCGCCGGCAATTAGGCGGTTCGTCCAGCCATGCTTGTGCTGGTAAAATTCGATGGCCTGGCGCAGGGGCTCCTTGCGTTCTTCCTCAAACAACCCCAGTTGTACCGGGCCAGCTTGGTCGTTTTTCTTGCGCACAGCCTCGATGATGGTGCGCGGGTCAATCCGCTCGTGGACGTGGAGCGAAACCGTGGGCACCTCGAACGAAGTGTGCTCGGCCTTGCCAGCCCAGACAAGCTGCGGATCCAGGTGCGGGTCGTAGGCGTAGGTCTTCTTCTTCTGCCCCGCGTCCCGGTCGTTCTCAGGCGTCACCAGTCCCACAGGCGGGTTGTTGAGCCGCTGTTTGTCCCGGTGCTCGTAGGATTCGATTGAGCGTTGGGTGTTGGTCTTCTTGCCTGCCATCCAGTCCTGCCTGTTGGTTGCGTCGTGGGCTTACTAGGAAGGCTAGCTTGAGACCAAACCGCTCTGAAAGACCTACAAGAGGCTAACAAACACTCCTACTTGTGGGTAGCGCAGCGTCTGTCGGGTTTCTGCTCTCTTCCTGCTAAGGTCTACGGCCCGCTAGCGCCCCTCTCCAGAGGCATGCCGTTGTTAGCCCCTGAATCACAAACTCAAAAATTCTGCTAAGGGGAGCTAGCCCCGCCCCCGATCCTGTTCCCGTATCCCCTTTCCGTTTATTTGCCTAATAGGCGGGTCAAAGCTGTTTCCATGTCGGGGACTGGGAAGCGAACCCAGTCGGGATCCTGAGGCTTTGAGTGTCCACAGCTACCTCCCCTCCCTCAGAATCAACAGCAAAGTACCAGCAATGACCGTAACAGCAGCGCTGGCGATGAGCGTGTTGGCGCGGTTGGCGGTGTCTTTGGCGAACTCGAAGAAGCGCTCATCCCACCGTCGCACCTCATCCCTCAGTTCTTGCCGGGTGGCAGCGAGGTCTGAGCGGATCTTTTGCAGCTCCTTATCAAGCCGCTCCACCGCTGCCAAAACGTCGGCCAGAGTTGGCTGTTGGTTGTTGCTCTCACTCTTAGCTGAGTCCACCTACCAAAACTGAGCCAGGCCGGCTTCTATTTGCTTCCAGGGGACAAGGACTAGCCACTCCCCGCTGAAGGGATCCTGCAGCAGCACTACCTCTTCCGGATCTAGCCCCAGCTTGCGGGCTTCCTCCTGCTGCAGCCGCAAACACTCTTCTGCGTCTTCGCGGCTGGCGTGGCGAATGTCGTGGTAGTTGGGCGGCTCAATCTTGCCAGCTACCAGATCCTCTATCCAGCGCTCAAAGTCTTCAACTGAGTCGAAGTGCATATTGGCTACTACGCGCAAGTGGACGGACTTGACTGGGTGGAGGCTAGGCGGCCATCGCGCTCAGCCTGTTTGATACAGGTGCTCATCGGAGGGGAGAGGCTAGCTGGATTCTAGCCTGCCACTGGGAAGAGGCCATTCGCTTAGGCCTTAACCCGGACAGGGTGGTAGTGAAAGTCACTGCCGCGCAAGGGCTTATGATCCCACCCTCGCCAAAGCGCTGCTAGATCAGCTCGCTCACCGGGAAGCGATCCAGCATTTTTTGGGCTTCGCGGGCATTTTCCCGCAACTCCGCTGGCAAATGAGGAATGTGGGGGATCTGAGAGAGCAAATCCAAGGTGCGGCGAATCAGGCGCACAATATCCCCAGCATCCAGGTTGGTGCTGGCCTCCAGCTTTTCCCAGGGGATCCCTTGGGCCCAGTGTTCCACGATCCCGGCCAGATCGGGCTCAAACCCAATTGGCACATGAAACACCTGGTGTTGACGTTGGCTGCGGAACAGTTGCCGCCGCAGGCCTCGCAAGCCATGCAGCACATCCTCAACTAGCCCAGAAGTCCGCAGCCGGCTGTAGGTACCTGAACGGGGAGGCTCGGCCACCAGAGCAGCAATGACCCCAGCCAAGTGATGGGGGGCACAGCCCAGACATTCGCCAGAGAGCAGAGCTAGACCCAGCCAGAGCTCGTTATCCCCTCGCAGAGCAGCCACCACCTCCCCACTAACTGTTGGCTGATACCCTTGCAGACAGTCGAACTCCTGCAGCACGCCCACCAGGGCCATAAATTGCTGCCAGCGCAACTCCTGCACAGACTCACTCTGGCGCTCCAAGTGCTGGAGGCGCTTGAGCAGACGCTGGCGCTTTTCCTGTAAACCCAGCAGCTTTTTCCCGACCCTGTGGGCAGGGTTGGCGCGGATGCGGGCTTCTAGGGCGCGGATTTTCTCCTCTTGGGCTTGGATGTGGGGAAAGGCCAATAGGCGCAGGGTGGGATCCGGTTCTGCTTCCTGCTGTTTGAGCAGATAGCGCAAAAGGCGCCGCTCTTCCCGCCGTTGCGCCTGCATTTTCTCGTAGCGGGCGATATCTTCGTCGGAAATCCCCACCAGGAGGCGGTCAATTTCCTCCAGCTCGGCGCGAGTGCGCTGGAGCTCCTGTTGTTCGGGCAACCTTTGCAGCGAGAGCAAATACTGGCCAAAGCTGCGGTTGATGAGATCCCGGGCCGCCTCCAGAGAGTGCTTCTGCAGCAAGTTCAGCACCATGCCATAGGTGGGGGTAAACTGGCTCACCAGGGGATCCGCTCCTGCCGTGGCCAGCCGCGCTGCCTCCTGCGCCCCCTCAAAGGGAGATTGCAAGGTCACCACATGCCCAATCACATCTTTGCCCCGCCGTCCAGCCCGCCCTGACATTTGCATAAACTCAGAGGCAGTTAGAAGGCGATGGCCGTTGTCGGTGCGCTTGGAGAGGGAGGAAATCACCGTCGTGCGGGCGGGCATGTTGATCCCGGCAGCCAGCGTCTCGGTGGCAAAAACTAGCTTCACCAGCCCCTGCTGAAACAGGTGCTCGACCAGACCCTTCCAGGCGGGCAACAGGCCGGCATGGTGGGCGGCAATGCCCCGGTAGAGGGCATCCAGTTGATCCCGGCGCACTGCCTCTGGCATTTCCTGGCAGAAACGGTCGATCTGCTCGGCCAACTGCCGCCGCTCTTCTTCAGAGCTAATTAAGTCCAAGTTTCCCAAACTGGCCACCGCCAGGTCACAGCCCTTGCGGCTGAAGATGAAATAGATGGCCGGCAGCATATCCCGTCGGCGCAGGTTTTCCACCACCTGGGCCATATCCGGTACTTCTCCGTAGGGAGCCTGGCCTGACTTGGAGGGCTTGCTTCTCAGGCGGCGATTGCAAACCCACTGGCCTGACTCGGTTTGCTCCAGCAGGGGGAACAGCCCTTTGCGATTGGCAAAGTGAAATTGCAGCGGCACTGGGCGATGGCTGGAATCGACCAGTCGCGTGGGGCCATGCACCTGGTTCATCCAGTCGGTAAGCTGGTCGCTGTTGGCCAGGGTGGCCGAGAGGGCAACAAGCTGGATGTGGGCAGGGCAGTAGATAATTGCCTCTTCCCAGACAGTGCCCCGCTGTTGGTCGTTCATGTAGTGGCATTCGTCCAGGATCACCGCCTGCACGTCCCGCAAGGGATCCCGGCTCAGAGCCTCCGCCTCTTCCCACGCATCCCTCTCGCTGCCGTAGGGCCCGCGCTGGACAGCCAGAGAGAGCGGCGTGCCGTAGAGCATATTGCGGAAGATCTCGGTGGTCATCACCAAGATCGGCGCTTCCCGGTTGATGGAGATGTCGCCGGTGAGGAGGCCAACCCGCTCCGGGCCGAATTGTTGGCTGAAATCGCGAAACTTTTGGTTGGAAAGAGCCTTCAGAGGGGTTGTGTAGAAAACCCGCTTGCCTTGGGACAAGGCCCGGTGGATGGCATACTCTCCAATCAGGGTCTTGCCGGATCCCGTAGGCGCGCAGACCACCACCGATTCCCCCGCGGCCAGAGCCTGAATCGCTTGGATCTGAAACTCATCCAGCTCAAAAGGGAAAAGCCTGCGCAACTCGTCCAGCAAGTCGGTCGCCGGAGAGAGAAGCAAGTTCATGGGATCTGAAAAATCAAAAACAACCTAAAAGCTAGCCACCTTGCTGCTGCTTGTGTGCTATACCTCCCAGGATACAAGCTTGACTTGGGTGTTGGCTCCGGGTTGCGGGCCCTGAAGCCTGGGCAATGCTAAAATGGGGTGCCGTTGCCGGGTGCCATCGTGCTGGTTGTTATCGACAACTACGACAGCTTCACCTACAACCTGGTGCAATACCTGGGGGAGCTAGGCGCAGGGGTACGAGTTTTTCGCAATGACGAGATTTCAGTGGCCCAGCTGCGCCAGATGCGTCCCCAGGCGGTTGTCATTTCTCCAGGGCCAGGACGGCCCGAAGATGCCGGCATCTCGCTGGAGTTGATCCGCGAGCTGGGGCCGGAGCTGCCGATTTTGGGCGTCTGTCTGGGTCACCAGTGCATTGGACAGGTCTACGGCGGTCGGATCGTGCGCGCACCTGAGCTGATGCACGGCAAGACTTCCCTCATCTATCATCGAGGGGTGGGAGTGTTTGAGGGGCTGAGCCAGCCTTTTGTTGCAACCCGCTACCACAGCTTGGTGATTGAGGCTTCCACCTGTCCTGACGAACTAGAGGTGACGGCCCAAACTCAGGACGGCATCATTATGGGGATCCGCCACCGCCGCTATCTTCATGTGCAGGGCGTGCAGTTCCACCCGGAGAGCATTTTGACCGCGGAGGGCAAACGCCTGCTGAGCAACTTCCTGCGCTTGGCCCAGATCCCTACCTCGGGATTGCTCCAGCCGGCGGCTGCCGGGGTTGTGTCAAGGATCCCCACCCGATGAAGCGTCGCCAACTTTTGCAAGCCAGCGCCAGCTTGCTGGGATCCCTTGCCGCAGGGGGTCAATGGGCAAGGGCGCAAACTGATCCTTCTCCACGGGGATCTCTGGAGCCTACCCCTGGCTCCAGCGCCCAGGGCCTGCAGCTGACCTGGCTGCACCACAGTTGCGTTTTGTTTGAGGGGGAGGGCAAGCGCTTTCTGGTTAACCCCTTTCGGCCAGCCGGTTGTACAGCCGGCTACCCTCCTCCCCGCGTTGCTGCCGATCTGGTGCTCCTCAGCAGCCGCCTTTTGGACGAGGGAGCTTTGGACGTGGTGCCCGGCAACCCCAAAGTGCTGTTTCAGCCAGGCGACTACCTCATCGACGGGATCCGCGTGCAGGGGGTGCGCATGCCGCGGGGCCCCCGCTTTGGCCTCAACGTAGGCTGGCGCTGGCGCATGGGCGGGATCGACATTGTCCACCTGGGAGGGGCACTGCAGCCCATTGGCCGGGAGCAGTCCATCTTGCTCTCTCGCCCTGACCTGTTGTTGGTGCCGGTGGGAGGTGGGCCGAAGAATTACGATCCCAAGGCAGCCAAGGCAGCCATCGAAGCGCTGCAGCCCAAGTTGGTCATCCCCACCATGTATCGCACCGCCGCCGCCGAGGAGTCCCAATGCGAGCTGTTGCCTCTGGAGGCGTTTTTGCGCCTATTTCCCCCCGCTGCCGCGCAACCTGCCCTCAGCAACCCATTGCTACTTTCGGCTCAAGCCCTGCCCAGGCAAGGGATGGCCATCCTGTACTTTGAGCAGTAAGGCCACGCAGCGCAGGCGATGGGCTGTGAGCGTTGGCCTGGGAGTTTTACCACCCCAACACCCAGGCAAAGATTAAAGGCGCCACGATGGTGGCATCCGACTCGATGACGAACTTGGGTGTGTCGACCCCCAACTTGCCCCAGGTGATCTTCTCGTTGGGCGCCGCCCCCGAGTAGGAGCCGTAGCTGGTGGTAGAGTCGCTGATCTGGCAGAAATAGCCCCACAGGGGGATCCCCTTGCGGCCTAGGTCTTGGTGCAGCATGGGCACTACACAGATGGGAAAATCTCCGGCAATGCCACCGCCAATCTGGAAGAAGCCGACGGAGCACTCCGCTGAGGTGCGTGTGTACCAATCGGCCAGGTGGATCATGTACTCAATGCCCGTGCGGACGGTGTGGACATTGCGGATCTCACCGGTGATGCAGTGGGCAGCGTACATGTTGCCGGTGGTGGAGTCCTC
The DNA here is from genome assembly GCF_047461675.1 of Synechococcus sp. R70.1. NCBI lineage: Bacteria > Bacillati > Cyanobacteriota > Cyanophyceae > Synechococcales > Synechococcaceae > Synechococcus > Synechococcus sp. R70.1. Next base: position 10,271 of record NZ_JANSHR010000041.1, on the reverse strand, counting down.
CCAGCCCGGCACGTAGAGGGGCAAGTCAGCCTCCATGGCCGCGTAAACCCAGGAATCCCGGGGATTAATTTGGTAGTAGGGCTCCAGCCTGCCGCTGCGCAGGATGCGGTAGATGAACTCGTGCGGGAAGTAGCGCTCCCCCGCCTGGTCGGCAGCTATCCACTCTTCCAGCAGAGCTTTTTCCAGGCGCCGCATCGCCTCCTCTTCCGGGATGCAAGTATCCGTTACCCGGTTCATGTGCCGCTCCAGCAGCTCCTGCTCCTGCTGCGGGCTGAGATCCCGGTAGTTGGGCACCCGCTCGTAGAAGTCGTGGGCAATGAGGTTAAAGATGTCTTCCTCAAGGTTGGCGCCAGTGCAGGAGATGGCGTGCACCTTGCCCTGCCGAATCATCTCCGCCAGGGAAAGGCCTAGCTCCGCCGTGCTCATGGCACCCGCCAAGGTCACCATCATCTTGCCGCCCTTTTCCAAGTGGGCAGAGTAGCCCTTGGCCGCTTCTACCAGGGCGGCGGCGTTGAAGTGGCGAAAGTGATGCTCGATAAATTGGCTGACAGGGCCGCGGGTCACGGTTTGAGTTTCCGGCAATCTGGATTTGCTTTTGCAAAGCACAATCTCTAATTTTACCAACTCTTGCTGCCGGTGAAACGGTGCGTCGGCAACACCACTGCGAGCAACCTCCCCAGGCGTCACTTCTCCGCGAGCCGACGGAAGAGGCATAGTTCTTTGCACTTGGGCTCGGGATTCTTTGCGGAAGATTTAGCCTTCTCTCAGCCCTGGTCGGAACCCATGTCAGAATGGTGGCGACAGTGTTCTCCAGGGTTGCTATTGGATCCATGCCTCCTGTCAGCACTGCCGAGCCGGCTGAGCCGGTTGCCGCAACTGCTGAGGCCGCTTCTCCAGAGCCAGTGCCTCCTGCCCCGGCCACCTCAGAGCCAGCCCAAGTGGAATCTCCCCTGGGATCCCTGCGGCGCTGGTGGGCGCGCTGGAAATACAAGCTGCGCCTGGAGACCCAGTTGCTCTTTGTGGCCACGCTGGTGGTCTCGCTGGTGGTGAGCAGCTTCACCTTCTGGGCCGTCAGCACCGTGCAGCAAGATGCCCGCTTTAACGAGGCCCGCTTTGGCCGGGATCTAGGGTTGCTATTGGCAGCCAATGTTGCTCCCCTCATTGCTGAAGAGCGCCTTGGTGAAGTGGCCCAACTGTCGCGGCAATACTTTGAGAGCACCAGCAGCATCCGCTATTTGCTCTACGCCGACCCCGAGGGGAACATCTACTACGGGATCCCGTTTTCCAACCAGGAGGTGAAAACCTCTCTCAGCCTTGCCCGTCGCATGCAACTGCCGGGCAACCGTCCGCCTGCTGAGGGCCAGCCCCTGGTGCGCGCCCACCTCACCCCTGCCGGGCGGGTGACGGACATTTTTGTTGGCATCTACCATCAGGGCCGCTTTTTGGGCACCCTGGCCCTGGGCATCAACCCCAACCCTGCCCTGGTGCGCTCTACGCAACTGGCGCGCGAGGTCTCGATTGGGGTGTTTTTGGCGGTGTGGGTTCTGGCCATCCTGGGAGCCGTGGTCAACGCTCTCACCATCACCTACCCCATCAAGGAGCTGGTCAAAGGCGTCCAGGAAATCACCAAGGGTAACTTCAAACAGCGCATCGACCTGCCCTTTGGGGGGGAGCTGGCCCAACTCATCGACAGCTTTAACAAGATGGCAGAGCGGCTGCAGAGCTACGAGGAGCAGAACATCGAGGAACTGGCTGCTGCCAAGGCTAAGCTGGAGACGCTGGTGTTTTCCATCGTCGATGCGGCCATCTTGCTGGATGCCGAGTTTCGGGTCCTGCTGCTCAACCCAGCTGCCTCGCGCATGTTTGGCTGGGAAGGCGAGCCTGTCCTGGGCAAACCCTTGCTGGAGCTCTTGCCCGAGGATCTGCGGCAGCAACTGGCCCGCCCGCTCACGCAAATTGCCCGCGGGGATCAAGAGGCAGAGGAAATTCGCGTCAACCTCACCAGCCCTACCAAGCGGGTTATCCGCATCCTGCTTTCGCCAGTGTCCGACCCGCGGCGGCAAAACCTCAAGGGGATTGTCATCACCGTGCAGGATATTACCCGCGAGGCAGAGCTCAACGAGGCCAAAGCCCAGTTCATCAGCAACATCAGCCACGAACTGCGCACTCCTCTATTTAGCATCAAGTCCTTCATCGAGACCCTCTACGAGTATGGCGAGCAAATGTCGCCGCAGGAGCGGCTGGACTACCTGGAAATTGCCAACCGCGAAACAGATCGCCTCACTCGTTTGGTCAATGACGTATTGGATTTGTCGCGCCTAGAGTCGGGCAAGCAGTATCACTTTGAGGCTGTTGACATCTCCGCCGTTATCGAGCAAACCCTGCGCACCCATCACCTGCAAGCCCGCGACAAGGGGATCCTGCTGCGCCAGTTTCTCGATCCGGATCTGCCGCCGGTGTGGGGCAACTACGATCTCCTCTTGCAGGTCATGACCAACCTCTTGAGCAATGCCATCAAGTTCACCCCCTCCGGAGGCACAGTGACGGTGCATGCCCACCTGGTGGTTCGGCCGGATGGAGCCCCACAGGCAGTGCGGGTGGCGGTGGCCGACACTGGCATTGGCATCGCCCCGGAGGATCAGGAGCGGATTTTCGAGCGCTTTTTCCGAGTGGAGAACCGGGTACATACCCTGGAGGGCACTGGCCTGGGCCTAGCCATCGTGCGCAACATCCTGGAGAAGCACCGAACCCGCATCTGCCTAGAAAGCAAGCTGGAACAGGGCTCCACCTTTTGGTTTGACCTGCACCTGTACACTGAGGAGGGCCCCTTGGAGTTTGAGGACCAGCCAGCCGAGACGGATCCCCCCAGTTGCCGCTGGCGGCAGTGACCTTGAGGAGCAAAAGGCTGGGGTTGGGATGTTCTACACTGGAGAAAGTTTTAACTAGACGGTTTTGCCATGCCGCCGCGCTGGCCCCGCAAACCCTCCCGTCGGGATCCCGAGTTTCGCAAGCTGGATGACCGCTACACCTACGCAACTCATCTGGCTGTTTTTCTCTGCAGCGCCTCGGGGCTAGTGTTTTTCCAACAGCTGTATCGGGCCGATTGGCCGTGGCTGCTACCTCTACTAGGCTGGTGGGGCCTAGGCTTGGGGATCCACAGCTTTTGGCTCTTTTTTGTGGCCCGCTACCCCGACGACCCAAGCTTTCGGGATCCCGCCAACGAAGACTCTGCAAGTTAGCTAGAGGCGGAGCGCTGCCGTTGTTGCCGCCGCGAAAGCAGGGGAGAGAGGTCGCTCTCGTCGTAGATCTCCCCCACCAGCTCCTCCAAGATGTCCTCCAGCGTGATGAGGCCACTGGTGCCGCCAAATTCATCCACCACAATCCCCAGGTGTTGGCGGGAGCGCAGCATCTCTTTAAGCAGTAGGCTGACGCGCTTGGTCTCGGGGACAAAAAAGGGCGGCGACATCGCCTTGGTTACCTCGACATTGCCTTCTTGCTCCAGGTGGCGCAGGGCCTGCTTGAGGTGGATGACGCCCACAATCTCGTCTTTGGATTCTCCTTGGACGGGGATGCGGGAGTAGCCTGTCTCCAGGCAGAGTTTCACCACATCCTGCAGCGTTTTATCGTGGGAGATGGTTTCCATTTTTACTCTAGGCTTGGCCACATCCCGGGCCCGCAGCCCATCTAAAGCTAGGGCACCGCGGAACAGGCGCCGCTTCTGCCAGTCCAGCAGCCCCCGCTGCCCCAACACATCAATCAACAGTTCCAAATCCTTGAGAGAAGTAGTGGACGTCAAGGGAGAAAGCTCCAGGAGATGAAAAAGTCTGCCAACAAGCCACTCAAAGGCATGGGTCAAAGGGCGCAGCAGCACCGCTAGGGCATAGACAGGCCGCACCACCCAGCGGAAAACTGCCAGCGGATGGCTGACCGCCAAGGACTTGGGAGCCACTTCGCCTATCAAGAGCACCAGGATCGTGGTGGGCAGGGTGGCAACCAAGCCCCCCAGCGGGGATCCCAGCAGCTCGATGGAGATGGTTGTAGCCAGGGCAGCAATGCCAATGTTGACAAAGTTGTTCACCAGCAGCAAGCTCGTGATGAGCTGTGACCGCTGCTGTTGAACCAGCCGGTAGAACCCCTGCGGATCCCCCTTGTCCTCGATGAGGGACTCCAGGCGCAGGTTGTCCATGGCGGTAATGGCTGTCTCCGCACCGGAGCAAAACGCTGAGACAAGGAGTAAAACGGCAAGGAGAAGCAGACTACCCATAGCGTTCCCGACTACCCAGAGCCGGAGAGAAGGCGTTTGCGTTGGGGAGGCACTTCCTTTATCCCGCTACCTCACTTCGCGGCTTAGCCTTTTGCATCGGGCTGATCTGAGCCGGCCTTCTCCAAAAGCTGCCGGTACAACGTCACAATTTTGTTCTCCACCTCGGCCTGGCTTAGGTGATCCGTATCGATCAAAATGGCATCGGGAGCAGGCCGCAAGGGCGCAATCTGACGCTCACTGTCGTAGCGATCCCGCTGCTCGAGCTGGGCTTTTAGTTCTTCCAAGGACACTACCTGCCCTTGCGCCTGCAGCTGATGTTGCCGACGCTGCGCCCGCTCTCCCAGCGAGGCCGTTAAGAAGACTTTTAGCTCAGCATCGGGAAAGACATGGGTACCAATATCGCGTCCTTCCAGAACGGCCCCTCCATCTCGACCTAGGAGGCGCTGCTGCTTCACCAACTCCTGTCGCACCCCTGGCACTGCCGCCACTTGGGAAACCCAGCGGGTTACTTCAGGAGAGCGAATGGCCTGGGTAATTTCTTGGCCATTGGCCCAGATGCGGGTTGGTTCGTCAGGCGAGGGGCCGCTTTGCAGCCTCAGTTGAGTTTGGGCAGCCAGTTGGGTGAGCTGCTCGGCGTCGTCCAACGGGATCCCCCGTTGCAGGGCTAGCCAGGTAATAGCCCGATACATGGCCCCTGTGTCCAAGTACAGCAGCTGCAGCTGAGCGGCCACCGCTCGGGCTACACTGGACTTACCCGCTCCTGCAGGGCCGTCGATGGCAATCAGGGGACGGCGCCCTCTCTTTGGAGAAGGCAGCACAGCCCCCTCTTCCTTCTGAGGCGGCAAATCGCTTTTCTCCCTTGCCAAAAGTAAGTTGTCGATGAGGCGCGTTTGCCCGACGTAGGCTGCAATAGCTAGGAGCCCCTTGTCTTTTACTTCCGAGAGGGGTTGGAGGGTTTGCGGATCCACCAGCTCTAGGTATTGCAGGCGCAGCTCAGGGGTGTGCTCCAGCTCGGCACGCGCCGCCGCCAGGATCCCTTCAGCAGAGGAATCTCCGGCCTGCCAGTGCTCATAGCCCCGGCGCAAAGCGCGGTAGAGGCCCGCTGCCACCTGCCGTTCCTCTGCCGAGAGGTAGCGGTTGCGGGAACTGTAGGCCAGGCCGTCGGCCTCTCGAACGGTGGGGCAGGGGACAATGGTGGTGGGAATCTTCAGGTCTTGAACCAGCCGCTGGATGATGGCCAGTTGCTGGGCATCCTTTTGGCCAAAGTAAGCCCGCTGGGGCTGGACCAGGTTTAGCAGTTGTACCACAATGGTGGCTACCCCGCGGAAGTGACCTGGCCGGTGGGGAGCGCAGAGGGTTTGCAAGAGGGAGGGCGGGGGATCGACCCAAGTGCGATCTCTAGCAGATGCCGGGTCCGCTCCCATTTCTTGCAGGTCGGGGGCAAAAACCACATCCACGCCTGCGGCTTCACACAGAGCTCGATCTCCCTCCTCATCGCGGGGGTAGCGCTCCCAGTCCTCATTGGGGCCAAATTGCAGCGGGTTGACGAAAATACTGACCACCGTGTGGTCACACTCCTGGCGGCAGCGGCGAATCAAGCTGAGATGCCCCTCGTGCAGGGATCCCATCGTTGGCACCAAGCCAATGGTGGATCCCCGCCACTTGGCCACCTGCTCCCGCAACGCCGCCACCGTGCGCAGCCACTGCATGGCTTTGCCGCCTCACCCCCTTGGCCAGTTTCCTGGCTGCAGGCCAGGGCCAGTTGGCTGGACTGCCTGCCTTTACAGACCCATCTTATTGCTGCGCTGATACTGCCGGTAGGCCGACACAAACAAGCCTGCTAGGGTAACCAGAACCATCCCCAAGACGATCCCCAGCAAAATGGGCTCGATCACAAACCCCACCTCCTACTCCAAACCTAGATCATGATAAGCCATGCTCCAAAAACTGCCGAGCTGGCTTGTAGGTACCCGCTGGCCTTTGACTGCCGTGGCGTGTAGGCTGAGGATCCGCCGGCCATGATGGCCTCTAACTCTTCTTGCTCTCCCAGCTTGAAGGAGCGCCTGTCTAACCTGGAAGGACACCTACGTCCTTTGGCAGAAAAGGCTGTGCCTCTGCTGGTGGCAGACTCGGATCCGCTGCAGGTGTGGGCTTTGGTTTTGGCCTGCCAGCGCTTGGGGATCCCCCTCTTCTTGGCCAATCCCCGCTGGGGAGAACGAGAGTGGAGCCAGGCTTTGGCTGGCCTGGGATCCGCTTGGCGCTGGCGGCAAGGGCAGTTGCAGGGGGATCCCACCTCCTCCACCTCCCCTCTGGGGCACTGGCAGCGGATCTTGCCCAGCGCTGATTGGCCAGTGATTGGGATCCCTACTGGTGGCTCCAGCGGCCAGGTGAGATGGGCGGTGCACTCCTGGCGTACCCTCAGCGCCTCCGCCAGAGCCCACCAACAGCACTTCGGCGTGGAGTGTGTCCATAGCTATTGCATGCTGCCCTTGTACCACGTCAGCGGCCTCATGCAGGCCGTTCGCTCCTGGCTGAGCAACGGGCAGTGGGTTGTCTGGGATTGGAAACGCCAGCAGCAAGCCGAGGCCTGGGATCCGCCTTTGCCGGGTAGCTTCCTGTCCCTGGTGCCCACCCAGTTGCAACGGCTGCTACTGGATGCCCGGCCGAGAGTGCTGGAAAGCCTGCGCCAATTCCAGGCCATTTTGGTTGGCGGCGGCCCTACCTGGCCCAGCTTGCGACAACAGGCCCGGCAGTTGTACCTGCCCCTGGCCCTCACCTACGGCATGACCGAAACCGCCTCCCAGGTATGTACGCTGCTGCCGCAAGCCTTCTTGCAAGGGAGCGACAGCTTGGGTCGACCCCTACCCCATGCCCGCCTGGAGATCCGGGGCGAAGCCGGGGATCCCCTACCCGTCCAGACAGCGGGCTCTATCCACGTCTGGGCCGAATCCCTGGCCCTCGGCTACTACCCCTTGGCGGGGGAGGCTGAGGGCCTGGGCAAGTGGCAACAGCAGGGTTTTGCCCCTGGGGATTGGGGCTACCTCGACTCCCAAGGTCACCTCCACTGGCTGGGCCGCGCCGACGACCTAATCCTAACAGGAGGGGAAAAAGTGATGGCGGCTGAGGTGGAAGGGGAAATCCGCGCCAGCGGCTGGGTGGAAGATGTCTGTGTGCTGGGCCTGCCTGACCAGGAGTGGGGACAGCAGCTGGTGGCCGTGGCTGTGCCCAAGGTTGGGATCCCTCTGACCGCCGACGAGCTGGAGGAACACCTAAAGCGGCACCTCGCGCAACAACTAAGCCCCTTCAAACACCCCAAGCGGTGGCTATGGTGTAGCGGGATCCCGCGCAACGCCCAAGGCAAGGTCAACCGCCAACAACTCCGGCAGTGGGCAGCTCAGACGTTGGGGATCCCAACGCAGGCAAGTTAGCGGGATCCCTCCCGAATGCCCAGACGGGCTAAATCTCGCTTGATTTCAAAGGCCAATTCTCGGTTGTGCGGCTCCGTGGCCAAAGCTTTTCTCAAGTAGGCTTCCGCCTGCTGATAGCGCCCCTCGTAGATCAAATGGTTGCCGAAGCGCTGGTAGGCCAACGCCAAGATGTGGATGGCCTCGCTGGAGTTGGGAAACCGTTTCAGCAGCGCCTCCGCCTGGGCCACCGCCGTGGGCAACTTCCGCTCCCGCCAGGCTGCCTTGACGCGGGCAATCCCCTCCTTGAGCCCTTCCGGATTGGGCTGCTCTGCCGATGAGGGGCCTATGCTGCGAATGACCACCCGCCTTTCGCCGGCAGCAGGAGAGCTGGGTGGAGATTGACGTTGTGCAGATTGACGTTGTGCATCGTAGCGCCGCCGCTGCTCAGGGTCGCTCAGCACTTGGTAGGCTTGGAGGATTTGTTGGAAACGCTCTCGGGATCCCTCCCCTGCCACATCAGGGTGAAACTGCCGCGCCAACCGTCGAAACGCCTGTTTAATCTCTTCAATGTCCGCTGCAGGAGATAGGTTCAGGATCGCGTAGTAATCCATAAACGGTGGCGCAACTAAGGGATCGGGAAAAGACCTGGCCAAAAACCAGCTCTAGTCTATCGCTGCGGCCCCGGCTTGACCAAGGGATCCCACCAAGCGCTTGGTTCTCCCGCTTCCCTCAGCAGCAGGGATCCAGTGTTAGACTTTGCCCAAGTTGTTTGGAGCCTCCATTCCGGCCTATCGAGGATCCCTTCCTGTTGCCCAACTTCATTGCAACTTGGCTTTTTTATTTCTATCTGTTATGAGTGAAGCGCTTCATCAAGCTCTTGCCAATCGAGATCTAAAACAATTATTGGCCCATTTGCAGCGGGGGGAAGATGTGAATGCTGTCGATGCTCAGGGAATGACTTTGCTTCATAAAGCGACACTCCTTGGCGATTTGGAACTGTTGGATTTGCTCTTGGCCCATGGCGCTTCTGTCCACGCTCTGGATCCTACAGGGGCAACTCCACTCCATTTGGCTGCCGCCAGCGGCCAGGTGGAAGTGGTGGAGCGGCTTCTGAAAGCAGGCAGCGATATCAACTTGCCAGACCGCCATGGGTACACTCCTCTGCATCGGGCTGTCTTGGCCGATCGAGCAGAAGTCATCAGCCTGCTGATCCAACAAGGAGCAGACGTCTGTAGGGTTCTTCACTGGGCTGTGGCCACGGGTCGGAAAAGTGCTCTGGCCCGCCTACTTTCTAAAGGAGCCCCTGTGGATGCAGTCGACGAAGCAGGGCGAACCCCTTTACACGAGGCAGCGGCCCAAGGACATCTAGGTATTGCTCGCTTTCTGATCCTGTACGGGGCTAACGTCAATGCCCGCAGCCGCTTTGGAGCAACGCCCCTGCACTGGGCTGCCTGGGGAGGACATGTCCCGATGCTGGAGCTTTTGCTGGAGCATGGGGCCGAACTAAACCCTCGCAATCAGGATGGATACACTCCCTTAGCCTATGCGCAAAAACGCCAGCACAGGCTAGCTGTCCAGTGGCTACAGGAACGAGGTGCAACTCTCTGAACTTCTCCCACCCCCCAATCCCCTCAAAAAACCCTGCCCCTGTTAACAGCCTAGAACCTCGACCAGGAGGGAAAGGGATCCCTTGGCTGGTTCCGCCGGTGCGGGATCCCCTGCTTCGCCCAAGACAAGAGAGGAAGACGAACACCCAACTGGGTGACAGCATAGCACTATTGAGATTAAATTGCAATATCTTACCCAGCTAGCTGGGGGTCTCCTTGATAAAGACTTGCATCAGCACGGGAGGTTCTGGTAGAGTTCCTGCCTAGAGGGTAGTTGGCAAAGATTTGCAGCTAGATCTCCGCCGGAGAAGAGGCTTAGAGTGGCAGGTATGGAAGGGCAGCAAGTTCAGGCAGACGTATGGTGTCGGCCCTTGGGACAACTGGCGCCTCAGTGGTGGCTGGGATGGAGTCCTGAGCAGGGCTTTCGGCTCTACCGCAAAGAGTTTCTGCCTTCTCCTTGTGCTTTGCGGATTAGCTACCGAGAGCAAGACGGCTGGCTGGATGTGTATCTGGGGGAAGCCGAGCAGCATCCCCAGCGGCGGTGCAGCCTCTTAGAGGCAACAGCGCGGGTGGCTTTGCACTACTTGCCAGAGGATTTGCCCCAGGTTCGCCTTCTTCAGTGCCCGCATGAGCGCATTCCTCTGCGGCTTTGGCAGCGGCTAACGCAGCAGCATAGCTGAGAACAGTTCAGAATTTGGGTAGCTCCGCGGGCTCTCCTCTAGTCCTTGATTCACTAGACATCAGCCACTTTGTGGCATGACCAACCTCCTGCCTTGACGGAGATGGGCTGAGCTAGTAGGCTTGCGAGTACATCTTTTCTGGGAGGCACTTTGCCTAGGCTAAAGTTGGCTCCGTCTTTAGCCGGTGTGCCTTATGGGGGCAAGGAGCACCTACCTGCAGCAAGGCCTACGGCCCGCTATCGCGATCGCGGGGAAGTGACGCCTGTGGAGATCCCTCTGGCGGGGTGGTAGGGGTGGACTCTGCCACTAGCTA
>NZ_JANSHR010000040.1:0-1197 GCF_047461675.1 Synechococcus sp. R70.1 | reverse complement strand
AAAAACCCCTGGCGCTGGGGCCAGGGGAAGTAGAGTCAGGAAACCTGGGGAAGCACTAGCCCCGCACAGCCGGCGCTACCTCCACCGCCGCCAAGTCCAGCGGGAAGTTGTGCGCATTCCGCTCGTGCATCACTTCCATCCCCAGGTTGGCACGGTTGAGCACGTCCGCCCACGTCCCAACCACGCGCCCGTTGCTGTCCACAATCGACTGGTTGAAGTTAAACCCATTCAGGTTGAACGCCATGATGCTGATGCCCAACGCCGCAAACCAAATCCCCACCACCGGCCAGGCCGCCAGGAAAAAGTGCAGGCTGCGGCTGTTGTTGAACGACGCATACCGGAAAATCAACCGGCCAAAATACCCATGCGCCGCCACAATGTTGTAGGTCTCTTCCTCCTGACCAAACTTGTACCCCAGATTCTGCGACTCCTCCTCCGAAGTCTCCCGAATCAGGGTGCTGGTCACCAAAGACCCGTGCATCGCACTAAACAGCGCACCCCCAAACACGCCAGCCACGCCCAGCTGGTGGAACGGGTGCATCAGAATGTTGTGCTCCGCCTGGAACACCAACATGAAGTTGAACGTCCCGGAAATCCCCAGGGGCATCCCATCAGAGAACGACCCCTGCCCAATCGGGTAAATCAAAAACACCGCTGTTGCCGCTGCCACCGGCGCCGAGTAGGCCACCGCAATCCAGGGACGCATCCCCAAGCGGTAGCTCAGCTCCCACTCGCGCCCCATGTAGCAGTACACCCCAATCAAAAAGTGCAGCACAATCAGCTGGTAGGGGCCGCCGTTGTACAGCCACTCGTCCAAAGAGGCGGCTTCCCAAATCGGATAAAAGTGCAAGCCAATGGCTGCTGAAGAAGGTACCACCGCGGCGGTGATGATGTTGTTCCCGTACAGCAGCGAACCCGAAACTGGCTCGCGGATGCCGTCAATGTCAACTGGAGGAGCACCAATGAAGGCAATGATGAAGCAGGTGGTGGCAGTCAGCAGGGTGGGGATCATCAACACGCCAAACCAGCCGATGTAAAGCCGGTTGTCGGTAGAAGTCACCCACTCGCAGAACTGCTCCCACACGTTGCTAGCTGAGCGACGTTGGAGAACAGTGGTCATAAAGCCTAACTTCCCTGTGGAAGTGCGAAGATGGACAACCTAACCTTAATCCAACCGTTAAGTTCTGTCAACTCTCC
>NZ_JANSHR010000039.1:0-3795 GCF_047461675.1 Synechococcus sp. R70.1 | reverse complement strand
CGTTTTCTGACGGAGAGTTTGATCCTGGCTCAGGGCGAACGCTGGCGGCGTGCCTTAGACATGCAAGTCGAGCGGTAGGCGTCCTTCGGGGCGCCGAGAGCGGCGAACGGCGGAGTAACACGTGGGTAACCTGCCCCGAAGACTGGGATAACCCGGGGAAACTCGGGCTAATACCGGATGTGGATGCCTTGGCTTCGGCGAAGGCATCTAAACGGGTTTCCGCTTCGGGATGGGCCCGCGGCCTATCAGGTTGTTGGTGAGGTAACGGCTCACCAAGCCGACGACGGGTAGCCGGTCTGAGAGGATGATCGGCCCGAGGGGCACTGAGACACGGGCCCCACTCCTACGGGAGGCAGCAGTCGGGAATTTTGGGCAATGGGCGCAAGCCTGACCCAGCGACGCCGCGTGGAGGACGAAGCCCTTCGGGGTGTAAACTCCTTTTAGTGGGGACGAACGCAGACGGTACCCACAGAAAAAGCCCCGGCTAACTACGTGCCAGCAGCCGCGGTAATACGTAGGGGGCGAGCGTTGCCCGAATTTACTGGGCGTAAAGCGCACGTAGGCGGCTCCGTAAGTCTGGTGTGAAATCTCACGGCTCAACCGGGAGGCTGCACCAGATACTGCGGGGCTCGAGGACGGGAGAGGAGATTGGAATTCCCGGTGTAGCGGTGAAATGCATTGATATCGGGAGGAACACCAGTGGCGAAGGCGGATCTCTGGCCCGTTGCTGACGCTGAGGTGCGAAAGCTGGGGGAGCGAAAGGGATTAGATACCCCTGTAGTCCCAGCCCTAAACGATGGGCGCTAGGTGTTGGGGGAATTACCCCTCAGCGCCGTAGCTAACGCATTAAGCGCCCCGCCTGGGGAGTACGGCCGCAAGGCTGAAACTCAAAGGAATTGACGGGGGCCCGCACAAGCGGTGGAGCATGTGGATTAATTCGATACAAACCGAAGAACCTTACCTGGGCTTGACATCCACGAGAAACGCCCTGGAAACAGGGCGCCTCGGTGGGGAAACCCACCGACCCGTGGACACCGGTTGCATGGCTGTCGTCAGCTCGTGCCGTGAGGTGTTGGGTTAAGTCCCGCAACGAGCGCAACCCCTGTCCTCTGTTGCCAGCGGGTCATGCCGGGCACTCTGAGGAGACTGCCGTGGTCAACACGGAGGAAGGTGGGGACGACGTCAAGTCAGCATGGCGGTTACGTCCAGGGCGTCACACATGCTACAATGGGTGGTACAAAGGGCAGCCAACGCGCGAGCGGGAGCGAATCCCAAAAAACCACCCTCAGTTGGGATCGCAGTCTGCAACTCGACTGCGTGAACGCGGAATCGCTAGTAACGGCGGGTCAGCCATACCGCCGTGAATACGTTCCCGGGCCTTGTACACACCGCCCGTCAAGTCACCCGAGTCGGCTGCACCCGAAGTCGGTCGCCTAACCCACACGGGAGGGAGCCGCCGAAGGTGTGGCTGGTAAGGGGGACTAAGTCGTAACAAGGTAGCCGTACCGGAAGGTGCGGCTGGATCACCTCCTTTAACGGAAGCAACTCTCTACGGCACGCAAAGCACTACCTGCTCGGTTTTGAGGGAACCACAGACGGGCGCGTAGCTCAGTCGGTTAGAGCGCACCCCTGATAAGGGTGAGGTCATTGGTTCGAATCCAATCGCGCCCACCAGTGGGGGCGTAGCTCAGCGGGAGAGCACCTGCTTTGCACGCAGGGGGTCACCGGTTCAAATCCGGTCGCCTCCACCAGCCTAACCCTCAGCGCCTTACGGGGCGTTGACGGTTGGGCTGAAGGCACCAACACAATGGGCAACGGACCCAACGATTTCCCACTTTGACAACTGGACTGGAGTCCTCGAGAAGCGCGCCAAGTAGGCAAGCTACTAAGGGCGCACGGCGGATGCCTAGGAGCAAGGAGCCGATGAAGGGCGTGGTAAGCTGCGATAAGCTGCGAGGAGCCGCAAACAGGCGTTGATCCGCAGATCCCCGAATGGGAGAACCCGGCCACCGAATGGGTGGTCACCCACCGCTGAACCCATAGGCGGTGTGGAGGGAACCTGGGGAACTGAAACATCTCAGTACCCAGAGGAAAAGAAATCGAACGAGATTCCCTCAGTAGCGGCGAGCGAACGGGGAAGAGCCTAAACCAACTGGGCGTGCCCAGTTGGGGTCGTGGGACCGACATCAGAGTACGCCTTCCGCTTAGCAGAAGTGCCTGGAACGGCATGCCATAGAGGGTGAGAGCCCCGTACGCGAAAAGTGGAAGCGACTCGTCGGCATCCCGAGTAGCACGGGATAAGTGGAGCCCTGTGCGAATCCGCCCGGACCACCGGGTAAGGCTAAATACTCCTTGCTACCGATAGCGCAACCAGTACCGTGAGGGAACGGTGAAAAGCACCCCGGAAGGGGAGTGAAAGAGGACCTGAAACCGTGCGCTTACAAGCAGTCGGAGGACTATACCCCTCTGGGGGATCGTCTGACGGCGTGCCTTTTGCAGAATGAGCCGGCGAGTTACGCTCAGCGGCAAGGTTAAGCGTCTCAGACGCGGAGCCGTAGCGAAAGCGAGTCCTTACAGGGCGACTCAGTCGCTGGGCGTAGACCCGAAACCGCGCGATCTACCCCTGGTCAGGCTGAAGCCGTGGTAACACACGGTGGAGGGCCGAACCGGTGTCCGTTGAAAAGGGCTCGGAGGAACTGGGGGTAGTGTGGTGAAATGCCAATCGAGCGCGGAGATAGCTGGTTCTCCCCGAAATGCATTGAGGTGCAGCCTCACGCACTATGCGATGCAGGTAGAGCCACTGGATGGGCTAGGGGCCCTACCAGGTTACCGAACCCAACCAAACTCCGAATGGCATAGCAGGAAGCGTGGGAGTGAGACAGCGACGGATGAGCGCCGTTGTCAAAAGGGTAACAGCCCAGACCGCCCGCTAAGGTCCCCAAACACAGGCTAAGTGTGAAAGGATGTAGGGTCGCGTAAACAACCAGGAGGTTGGCTTAGAAGCAGCCATCCTTTAAACAGTGCGTAACAGCTGACTGGTCGAATGTGACCCTGCGCCGACAATGTAAGGGGGCTCAAGCCTGTTACCGAAGCGGCGGGTTCCCCGCAAGGGGAGCGGTAGGGGAGCGTTCTGCTCGCAGGGAAGGTGGAGCGGAAGCACCACTGGAGCGTGCAGAAGTGAGAATGCCGGCACGAGTAGCGAGAAGACGGGTGAGAATCCCGTCCGCCGAAAGCCTAAGGGTTCTTCAGGCAGGTTCGTCCGCTGAAGGTTAGGCGGTCCTAAGTCGAGGGCGAAAAGCCGTAGGCGAAGGGCAGTGGGTCAACATTCCCACCCCAGGTGGTGGAGCCAAGCGGTGACGCTTCAGAATCGGTCGGGCGCAGAGTTGGAAGGCTGCGCTCGCCCCAGCGGCAACTCTGGGGCGACGAAGGGATCCCTCGTGGTGAACGAAGCGACCGTGACTGGAGCCGAGAAAACCCGTGTAGCGTTGAAACCACCTGACCGTACCGCAAACCGACACAGGTAGGCGAGGCGAGGAGCCTCAGGCGCGCGAGAGAAGTCCCGCTAAGGAACTCGGCAAATTGACCCCGTAACTTCGGGAGAAGGGGTGCCTCGAAAGAGGTCGCAGCAAAGCGGGCCTGGCGACTGTTTACCAAAAACACAGCTCTCTGCGAAGGGGAAACCCGATGTATAGGGGGCGACGCTTGGCCAATGCCCGTAGGTTAAGGTGAGGGGTCAGCCGCAAGGTGCAGCCCCAAACTGAAGCCCGGGTGAATGCCGGCCGTAACTCTAACGGT
>NZ_JANSHR010000038.1:0-40924 GCF_047461675.1 Synechococcus sp. R70.1 | reverse complement strand
AGCGCTCCGCGCCGCTAGCGCGAACACCCTGGCGAGTAGAGGGCGGGGCTTCCCGGCGGGGCTAGCTAACGGGCCGTGGCCGACGGCAAGGCTCCAAAGGAAGCCAAAGCGTCCTATACTAGTGCGGCTATCGCCCTTGCATGGAGGCTGCTGCCTATGTCTGAACTCCTCCCCTTGCCCTCGCTCCACAACCAGGTGGCCGTGGTTACGGGAGCCAGCCGAGGCATTGGCCGGGCCATTGCCCTGCATCTAGGGGCCATTGGCGCCAAGGTAGTCGTCAACTACGCCCACTCCGCCGCTGAGGCCGAAGCGCTAGTGCAGGAGATTGCCGCCGTGGGAGGGGAGGGGATGGCCCTGGCTGCCGATGTCTCCCAGCCCCTAGAAGTGGAGCGGCTCTTTGAGCAGGTGATGGAGCGGTGGGGCCGGGTGGACGTGCTGGTTAACAATGCTGGCATTACCCGCGATGCCCTCCTGTTGCGCCTAAAGCCGGAAGACTGGCAGGCAGTGCTGGATCTCAACCTTACGGGAGTCTTCCTCTGCCTGAAAGCAGCCGCCAAGATCATGGTCAAGCAGCGGCAGGGACGCATCATCAACATCACCTCAGTGGTGGGCTTGGTGGGCAACGCCGGCCAGGCCAACTACAGCGCTGCCAAAGCGGGGGTAATTGGTCTAACCAAGACAGCAGCCCGCGAGCTGGCCAGCCGCAACATCACCGTCAACGCTGTCGCCCCTGGCTTTATCACTACCCAGATGACGGAAAAGCTGGATCCTGGCCCCATCCTGGCCCAAATTCCTCTGGGGCGACTGGGATCCCCGGCGGAAGTGGCGGGGCTAGTGCGCTTTTTGGCGGCTGACCCGGCGGCGGCCTACATCACCGGCCAAGTCTTTGCCATCGACGGCGGCATGACGATGGGCTAGAGCCTTCCGGTTCTGGAAGACTTGTCCTGACTCCACGATTCTTTCTACTCCAGCTCCAGAAGTTCTGCCAATTCGGCAAAGCTGTCCACCACAGCATCGGCGCCTGCCTGACGCAGCTCTGCTGGTGTAAAAGCAGTGGTGAGGCCCACCGCAAGGCAGCCTGCCCCCTTAGCCGCGCGGATCCCGTGGGCAGAGTCTTCAACCACCAAACACAAGCTAGGATCCAAGCCCACTTTGGCAGCTGTTCTCAAATAGGGCTCGGGGTCGGGCTTGGCTTGCTGGATGTCTTCAGCGGTAATCACGGCGTCAAACCAGCGGCCTAGGTCAAAGCGTTGGAAAATCTGCTCCTGATCCCGACGGGTAGCAGAGGTGGTGAGGGCAAGGGCTGAAAAGCGACGGCGGCTGAGCTCCAGAAACTCCAACACCCCCGGCACCAAGGGCACCTCTTCCAACAGCTCCCCAAAAGCCCTGGCCTTTTCCTCAATCAAGCGCTGCACCAGCAGGGGCCGCTCTGCAGGCGGGGTGTCCGTCAGGTGTTCCACGAGATACTCAAACATGTCCCGGTCAGTGCGCCCCTTAAACTGCAGGGAGACGGGAGCCAGATCTAGAGCAAGCCGGCAGCGCTCCAAGGCAATAGCGCCGGCACGGGCGTGGATTGGCTCCGAATCCACGATGACCCCGTCCATATCCAAAAAGAGGCCGGCAGTTGCCTCAGCGGCACGGAGCACTTTGGGGGGCAGCATGGGGCTGAAGGACGTTGGGGGGCCAAAACGGCAGATAGGCTAGGAGGGCGTTTCCGAAGGCAACTGGGACCAGCCACAGAAGCGGCTGACCACCTCCCAGAGGGTTTCTAGAACATCGGTGAGGGCATGGTCACTCTCCACAGCTACCAGTTGCGCCCAGGGGCGATGGGCGACGTAGTTGCGGCTGGCTTGGATGGGGATGACTTCGTCGCGGGTCCCATGCACAATCAGGGTGGGCACAGGCCGGCGCAGTGCCTCCTCGGGGTAGCGCTGGGCATCGGTAACAAAGCTATAGGCCAAGGGCAGCGGCCGCCCTTCTTGGTGGTGAAAGACCAGCATTTGCCCGCTGCGTTGCCAAGCTTCCACGGCTTCAGCCCCTAGCCGCGGCAGCCAATGTTGCAAGAAGCCAAAGGCCGGTGCCAGCAACACCAGCCGTTCCACGCAAGACTGCTGCTCAGCTACCCAGGCAGCCACTACACCTCCCAGGCTAGAGCCAATCAGGGTAACAGGAGGATGACTCATGGCAGCCAACTGTTCAGAAACTTGCCGGATCTGGCGAGAGAGAGTGAGCTGGGTAAAGTTGCCTTGGTTGAGATCCGGCACCTCCAGAGGGATCCCAAGCCGCTGCAGCCGCTGGCGGAAAAAGGCAGCCTTGGCTGATTGCGGCCCCGAGCCAAAGCCGTGCAAGTAGATGACTGCCACGCTACTTATTGCCCTGCGCCTGTGGAGAGCCAGCCTGCTCCCAGCACCACACTGATGGAGAGAAAAAGGGTAGCCACCGTCCAGGTGAGGCGGTTCAGATTTTGCTCAGCGCTCTTGGGGCTGGCAAACAACTGGGCTTGCCCGCTAATAGCCGCCAGGCCATCTCCCTTGGGGCTATGCAACAGCACCAAGATCACCAGCAAAATAGCCGAGGCAGACCAGAGAAACTCGAAAAAAGCTTCCATTGCAGAGGATCCCACTAGGGCACATTGCTGGAGTTATTATCACTCGGATTCCAACTCTAATGCACCCTGGGCCTTCCCCTAGCTAACTTTAGGGTTGTGCGCTCGACTCAGCTCACAAGGTTGGGGCTGAGCCTCCTCGACTTTGTCGGTCACTAGAGGGGCGCCAAAGCAACCCCTGGCTACTGGGTTGGGCAAGCTTGGCACTTGACGGATGGATCCCTGGCGCAAGCAGGAGTGCAGGCGACGCAGCAGGAAGAAATCCGCCTCGGAACAGCCATCTTGAAATAGCCTCAGGTTCAGCTCGTGTTCTTGAGCAGCGGTAAGCAGACCAGTCCTCATAGCTGCTTGGATGATCTGCTGGATGGCGGTTGCCCTAGCTTCGCTCATAGCAGAGGTGCTCCCGGGGGAGGTCTTTGTCTATTCTCGACAAGAGCTCCTGCTCTGGGCTCCGCTAAATGGCGGATTGAACGTCTGCACTTTGGGTCTGCCCTTGTAAACTCCAGGGTTACGCAAAGCCCCCGGCTTGAGCTGCGAGGCAAAGCTAGGCCGCCTGCCCCTTCAACTGCTGCAGGGATCGGAACAGGAGCACCGTGTAGACATTGAAGATAGGCGTGACTGCCGTGAAAGCGGCAAACCCGACCACAACTGCTAAGAGAGCTACCACAGGCGCCCAAACCAGAAGCGCAAGTCCTATGATGTCGGTATTACCCCCAGTTACAACTGCAGCTAGGGTAGCTCCCAAGATCGCCACAACAAAAGGCAAAAGCAGGATTGAGATGCCGAAGATCAAAACCACGACCAGGAATGCCCAAAACACCCCCCACCAACGGCCCCTGACCAGGTTCCAACTGTAGCCCAACCCTTCTGTGGCACCCTTGTCCTCCAGGGCAATTGCGCAGAGGGTGAAAGCTAGCCTTACCCGGCAATAGATGCCGGGAAACACAAACAGCTGCATCCCTAGTGAGGAAATCAGATTCACCAGGAGGCTGCCGAATATCAGAGGCACTGCCTTAGAGAAAGCCTGATCCAAGCTATTGCCCAGCAAGGGAGTTCGCTGCTTCAAGTGCTGATCCACCAGCCAAAAGGCTGCTCCTGTCAAGATGGGCGCGCCGACTAGGACATAGGCCAGGAGGAGCAAGGAGAGGATCATCCCGAGGGAAGGTGAGGTCAGACCTACAACGAAGAACGCGATATGGCTAGAAGAGGTCAGGATCAGCAGCGGCCAGTAGATGGGACCTACCAACTCAAACGACCGCCGCAAGAGCAGAATCGGGCTGAGGGTGGCGCTTTGCATGGCAGAGGGATCCTCGTGGGCAGCCCAGTCCACCCCCTTCATACCACGGGATCTCACCTAGGACATCTTGGGTTGAGCCGAAATCCCAAAAAGGGATCCCTTCTCATCTCAAAGCTAGGCACGGGGAGCACCCTTTTTGCTATCCCCAATGGGGGCAAAAGCGGAAACTAGGAGGCTGCTTGCCCCTTCAATCGTTGCAGGGATCGGAACAGGAGCACCACATAGACCCAGAAGATGGGCTGAACGGCTGTGGCAGCGGCAGCCGCAACCATCCTCACCCCAAAGTCGCCAACATCAGCCACAACTATGACAAATCCAACTATCAATCCACCCGCAAAACCAAGAATCAAGCCCAGGACCAGAAGGGCCCAAAACACGCCCCACCAACGACCTTTGACGAGATTCCAACTGTAGCGCAGCCCTCCTGTAGTTCCTTGATTTTCTAGAGCAATGGCACAAGGTGTGAGGGCCAGCTTAACCCCTACATAAATGCCTGGAATGATCAGAAAGATGGAGGCAAGGCAAGAGAGGAGTGCTGCTAAGAGGGTGCCCAGAACTAGAGGCACTGCCTTCGAGACAGCTCGGTTGAGGCTGTTGCCCAGCAGGGGAGCTTGCCGCTTCAGGTGCTGATCCACCAGCCACAAGGCTGCTCCGACTAGGATCGGTGCAACAATGCCATAGGCCAGTTGGAGGATCCCCCCGAGAAGTGGGGTCAGCTCCGTGACGATGGCCAGAATAAAGCCTGGAGAGGCCAGGATCAGCAGCGGCCCATAGATAGGGCCTACCAGTTCCAGCGAGCGCTGCAAAAGGGAGAAGGGGTTGAGGGTAACATTCTGCATAACAGAGGGATCCTCGTGGGCGACCAAGTCCACCCCCTTCATACCACGGGATCCCAGCTTTGGTTCCGGGAGTAGAGTTAAGAAAGTCTAAAAGGCCGATTTTTGCAGGATCCAGGCCGCTGCCTGTTCGCCGCTGCGCAGGGATCCCTCGATGCTGCTCTGGTGAGTGTACTCTCCAGCCCAGAGAAGGCCTGGCAGGCCGCTATGGGTGGGAACCAAATGCTGCTGGAAGCCAGGCGGCTGCACAAACTGGGCAAAAGGGATGCGATACACCCGCAGCAGGCGCAACTGTTTCAAGGGGGCTTTGGGAAAATAGACCTGCAGCTCGGCCCGACAGGTTTGGGCCAGCTCCTCGTCGCTCAAGGGGGGATCCCCCAATACCGTCACCGAATAGAGGTGTTGGCCAGGAGGAGCCAGTGCCGGGCTGATGCGGGTGAGCTGAACCCAGTGGTTGATCCAGCCTTGGCCGCTGGCGTTGAGGTACAAGTAGGCGCCGCGGGCTAGAGAAAAGGGAGCGCAGAAGTAGAGGCAGGTAACCGACCGTCCCTGGGTGGGGATGGGCACAGCGGCGTGGGGACAGAGCTCCGCTTGCCAGGACCGCGCCTGAGGGGCCTCGGTGGCGCAGACTACCCACTCGGCAGGGATCTCCTCTCCGCCGGCGGTGCGGATCCCGCGCACTCTTCCTTCCTCGACCAGGATGCGCTCCACCGGGGTTTGGTAGCGGATCTGCTCTGGGGAAAGGTAGCTGGCCAGTTGGCGGGCAAGTTCTCCCATGCCCAGCGCTGGGGTGACAATGGCTCCCTCGGCCATCATCTTGAAATAGAACGCCAAGAGACGGGCACTGCTGGCCAGCTCTGGATCCAGAAGAATGCCGCGGAAAAAGGGGTAGAAGAAGTGCTGGCAGATCTTGGCGGAGAACCCGTACCCCTCTAGGAACTCTCGCACCGAGCCATCGGATCCCCCCAGCCCTTCCTGGAAGACCTGCTCCGGCGTGCGCTGCGCCAGCTCCGCTCGCAACTGCAGCACCTTGAGCTTGTCCCCAAAGCTAGCCAGGGGGTTGAATAGGGAAGAGACGAGGCTGGCTGGATCCCGCAGCGGATCCCCTAACAGCCAGCAGCGACCGGATCGGGCCAGGATAGCTCCCGGACGGTAGGGGCAGGGGTCAAGTCTGCTCAGATCCAGATGCCGCCGCACCTGAGGGTAGGCCGTAAACAGCACCTGAAAGCCGCGATCCAGGCGAAAGCCCTCCACCTCGTCGGTGCGCACCCGGCCCCCAGGGCCGTCGCTTTTTTCCAAAACTAGGACATCCCTCCACCCCGCCTGACTCAGCACCTTGGCGCAGGTTAAGCCGGCCAGCCCCGCCCCGATAACCACTACTTTGCCCATGCTTTGCCGGGGTCCTTTCTCGCCCACGTATTCTAGCTGCCTCCTTCTCTCCCCCGAGCCGTCCAGCCACCCCGGGAAATCCACTACACTGAGTAAAGCTGGTAGTACAAGCCAGCCTGCGTCCATCCCTTCGTTTGCCGAGCTGTTCTCCAGGCTGGCTGCCGCTGTGCCCTATGGCTTCTGTCAACCCAACCTTGCCCATTCAGTGGATCGATGCCGATTCGGGAGAGGTGGTGGACGAATGCCCCTGGGAAACCAGCCCCCATCCGGGCACCTACGTTCAACTAGCCGAGCAGCACTACCTGGTTTTAGAAAAGCGCCACTCCTACCAGTTGCGGCAGGGCAAATATCACCTCTGTGGCATCCGCGCCCTCATTCGCCCAGTGAGCCCACCCCCTGAAGCAGGCCAGTTTTTGGGGGATCCCTCCTGTCGCTTCAATGCCCGCTCGCCCCTGTTGCGCTGCGCCGTTAACCCCAGTGGGCCCTGCCAGGGTTGCCCGCACTACGAGCCGGTGCCACGGCGTTAGCCCTCTAACTCAAGCGCTAGCACTCTGGTGAGAGCGCGGCTGGTGTTTTCCCGAAACTCCGCTACGCTCACCCGGCCCAGCAGATACACTGCCAGCAACATCACCCCTGCCTCCACTCCAAAGACGGTGGCATAGGCCAGCACCGAGGAAGTGGGGAAAAGGAGCCGCCCCAGATCGAGCAAAGCGCCGCCAATGAGGGTAGAAAGCGCCTGCGACATCGCCTGGGCCAAGCCCCACGCGCCGATGAAGGTGCCGGCGGTCTCTGCTGCTGTCAAATCCAACATTAGGCTAATGGCGCCGTTGGTGGTGATCCCCGAGGCTAAGCCGAACAGGATCATACATAGCTGCAGCAGCTGCGGCTTGCCTGTAAACCCTGCGGCAATGGTCAGCCCAAAAGAAAGGGCCACCAGCAGGCAGCCCAAGCGGGCAGTCGTCTGCTTGCCCAGCCTAGGCACGATGAGAAAGCCAGTCACCACAATCCCTACCAAGACGCCTATACTCCAAAAGGCGTTGAGTTGGGTGCTCTGGGCTACCGTCATGCCAAACACCTCGCCGCCATAGGGCTCGAGAACCGGCTGTTGGATGAACAGGCCCATGGTCATCAGGGCCAAAAAGCTGAAGAAGATCAGGGTTTGGCGGCTGGCGGTGAGCACCTTGAGGGCCGTGCCCAGGGTAATCTGATCCTCCCGCCCGGCCAAGGTGGAACGGGATCCATAGCGGGAATAGCGCTTTTCTACCCCCCAGGTAGCAATGACCCCCAGCAGGATCACCACGGCAGGAATGACGATAAAGAGGCGGTTAATCGTACTCTGGAGATTCTCTAGATCCAGGCCGCGCAGCAGCACCGCCGAGCCAATCGCCCCCCCAGCAATGCCCACCATCAACATGGACCAGACGATCCCCACCAACTGGGAGCGGTTGTGCTCATCGGAAACGTCCACCAGCAGCGCCGCAAAGGGCGTGGAGCAGGCACTGAGGCAAAGCCCGTAAAGAGCAAACATGAAGGCGGCCAGAGCAATCCAGCCATAGGTGGCCAGCGACCAGCCACTTCTAGCAAAGCTCTGCCCCAAACCCCACACCACCTGCACCGCCAAAAAGATGCACAGGGCAAAGAGCACCGATCCCAGGCGTACATAGCCGCTGCGGTGCGTCCCAAACAAAGGCTTGGCATCGGAAAGCTGCCCAAACCAGACGCGGGCCGGAGACACCAACTGGTGCATGGCCAGGGATCCCCCTGCTACCGTGGCCGGGATGGCCAAGAGATTGGGGTCAATCATGACCCGGTTGAGCACCCCCAGCGTCAGCAGCGACATCATCCCCAAGCCCATCTGAAATAGGCCCAAGCGAAACATGACGTGCAACGGCAAGGAGGGGATCGCCGGCTGGGGGTTTTGGGCAAGAGCCGAAGCAGCCGACAAGTTGACCTCAGGATCCCGTTGAAGATTGGCCATGATCTGGGAAAGTTGGCAGGAGCGCTACAATTTCTATATGGTAGCCCAGGTGGCTTGGGATCCCGGCAGAGGCATGGGGTTGCTAAAAGTGAAACCGCTAGGTCGGGTCACGATCCAGTTCTACAAAGCCACCGACAATGGCGTGGTCTCTGCTGAAGACATGGCCCAAATCCACCATCAAATTGCCCGCGTCTACCGAGAGGCCGACTCCGTGGGCAGCTTGGCGATCCAGCCAGAGACGGGCCGCCCAACCGAGTACAACCGCGACGCAGAGACAGAGCGCCCCTTTCCCTTTCCTTGGTTTCCTTGGCGGCTTCCTTGGTTTCCTTGGTGGCCGCGACGCTAGGGCCTGCTGCGCATTTTTCCCACAACCTGCCGCCAGGTGGCAACATCTTCTCGCGCCTGGGTTTCTCCACTACCCTGGGTTTCTCCACTACACTGACTACTGACCTGACGCCAAGGGGAATGGGTGTCGGCCCGATATCCTCGGCAAGGTCAGGGTCTGCAGAGACAGTTGCCAAGGTCTCATTTCTTGAGGCCATGGTGCTTGTCTGTGCCAGCTCTTGCCCAAGGCAGTGGGGATCTTTTCCGGCAACCCTATGGCTGAGGCAGTTCCCGTTCGGCGCTACGACCTGTTTGTGCAAGCTTCACGGCTACTGCAGCGCTACCGGCAGTTGACGCCGGAACTGCGTCCAGTAGGGCTGGAGGTGGCCCTGGCCATCCAGTATCACCGCGCCCAGGCCGGCTCGCGATCCCTTCTGCCGCCGGTGGGGTCTCCCCATGGCCTGCCCCTGGAGCAGGTGGCCCAGCGCATTTGTGACCCGTTTTACACCAAAACCCACCCTCTCTTACCCACGCTGCCAGAGACAGGGGATCCCCTGGTGTGGCCGCTGTTTAACCAAGGGGAAAATGGCCTTGTTCGGCCTCTGGCGCCAAGCAAAGTGGGGGGCAAATTGGTCGAACGCCGCTGGCTCAAAGCCTGCAACAGCCAGGAAGGCATTGGCTGTCATGCCCTGGCCGCCCACTTGTGGCAGGACGAGCGTTTTTTAGCAGCAGACCGGGATCTGTGTCCCTTTCGCCTCTACGACGGGCGCTACCCCCTAAGCGTGGATCAAGGGCGGCAAACCTGTGGCTTCGACGACCATCCCTGTGGTTGGCAGCCCGGCCACCCCAAAATGCTGCAGGTGGTGGGCAAAGGCAGACAGGCCGAGATCCTGCTTCCCCACTGGACTGACGCGATGTGGGCCATGCTTATCCCACCCCATCGCCCTCTACCCATCTATCCTCTTCTGGTGATGCTCTACTTTGGCCAGGAGACTCTGCAAAAGGGGCGGGATCGCCTTTCTGTGGAACAGTTTCGTTTAGATTTTCAGTTTAGCCACTCCCAACTCAAGCTGTTGTTTGACACCCACCCGGAACACCCTCTCAACCGCCCTCTGCTTGCCCTGGCTGCGCAGCCGGAGGTGGAGTGGGGAGCCGTCGAGCTGTTGCCCTCTATGCCACCCCTCTTGCACCAACCTGCAGGGGGTAGGGTGGTTTTAGATCCCGACGAGCCGCCCCAGTTTTGCAGCAGTGGTATCCCTTCCTCTGCCGGGACAGACCCGCTGATGGCAGAGCGCCGCCGCCGGCGTCAGTTGGAGCGCAGCGAGCGCCACAACGAAATCTTGCACCAGTTTCGCCGCTGGTTCCGTCTGGCTGGCTTGGAAGTGCGCGAAGACCAGCACACCTTTGACTTCTTAGCGGTTGCAGACGGGCAGCTGCTTTTGGCCGAGGTGAAATTGCTACACCACAAAGATGCAGCAGAGGTCATGCAGGAGGTGGTGGGGCAGTTGCTCTACTACGAGCGCTTTGCCCTCACGCCTTGGCTAGAACAGGGATTTTCCGTCCAAAAAGCCGCCGTTTTTGACGGGCCGCCGCCGGATCCTTACATCCGCTTCCTTGAGGACCTGGGCATTGCCACCTACTGGATCAACGAGCAGCAGATGATCGATGGGCCGGAAAGCTCGCTGCGGCTGCTGCGCCAGATGGAAGTGCGGGTACGGCCGGATCCCGAGTTGGGAGACTAAGCCAACGCATCTTTCCTAGGACTAGCTACTGCCAACAGAGACAGGCCAAAGGGCAGGGGGAACTTGGGGATCAAATAGGCTTCTGCAGCAAAGATCTCAGCTAAAAGCCAGTTGACCCAGGGCAAGGGCATCTTCAGATTCTGGCTCTCCCTGAGGCGTAGGCCCTTTTGGGCTAGGCGGATCCCTGCTGCCAATGGAAAGAGAAAGCTGTTGAAAAAGGTAATAAGTTTCCAAGCCGACGCTTTTAAGTAGGGAGCGAAGTTGTTCCGGCGTGTAGCGTCTCTTGTGGTGATTGAGTTCGTCGTGGGTACTCCACAGCCAGGGGTAGGCCGGTACCGTAATCACCATGTAGCCAGGGGGCTTTAGCCTCTTGGTAAGGGCTTCCAGAGCCGCTTTGTCTTCCTCCAAATGCTCTAGGACATCCAGCAGAGCAATCAAATCAAATTGTTGAGAACCAAAAGGGATCCGATGCGGCAATTCCCCTTCGGCCACAACTCCGATTCCACGGGCCCGGGCAATAGGCAATGCTATCTCGCTTCTTTCCACTGCGAAGACCTGGCCAAATTGAGACAACATTTCCAGGTTGCCACCGCTGCCACAGCCGACTTCCAAAATACAAGCTGCGGGAGGAAGAGGGATCCTTGCAATAACCCGGCGGAGAATGCGACGGCGGCCCAGAAACCACCAATGCCGATCTTCTAGGCTCGCCACTTGTTCATAAGCTTTGGGATCCATAAACCCCTAGCCAAAAGGCGAGGTTAAAGCTTAGGGAATTCTAAGCCTTGACCCTAGGCTTTGTAGGGCGTTCTCATCCAATTTCTAAGGAGATAGCCTAGCCTTGCCCCAGCGGTTTTTGCGGTACCACGCCGCAATGTGCGGGCACCACGCTTCAAAGTGGGGCCAAATCAGGTCGCACAACTCCCGAATTTCGCGCTGCGCATCTGCCTTGGCACGTAGATCCAAAAAATGCATCAAACTACGGCAGTTAAAACTCACCACGAAGTGCTGCCGAATGCCGTAGCCTAAAACGCAGCGAGCATCCTCAGGTGGTACACCGCACTCGGTTACCAAGCGGCGGTAGGCGGCCACTTGGCTGCGGTATTGCTCTAGCACAATGCCCAGCGCTTCTGGGGAGATGGGGCAAACTCCCTCGCGGGTCTTGGCCTGCCCCTCCTTGATGTTGGCGGGGACATAGAACACCTGCTCCAGTTGGTCAGGGCTGGGATCGGATCCCAGTTCCAGAAGCTGCTTCCCAGTGTACCGAAACGACTGCACATCGAACGACACCCCAATACGGTGCGTGCGCGCCTGCTGCACCACTAAGTGCGGAAAATACCCCACAGCAAACGTAATCTGCGGATGCTCCAAAGGCCCATAATGCCCACGGTCACCCTCCAATAGGTGCCGCACCACCGCCTCACCGTAATTGGCCGGGACGCGACTGGCAGCCGCGACGTACTCCGCACTGTAGTCCTGGTGCATCGCCAGCCAGATCACCCGCTCGGGATCTGGGGTTTGGCTGAGCACCTCCACCCGGAATAGGGTATCCACTGTTACTTCCCGAAGTGTAGGGGGAAGACACCTAGAGAAGGCGACGAGCCCGCGTTTCTTCCGCTAGCACCCCACTCAAGCTTGGATTGCTACGCAGCAACCCTGCCACATAAAGGGTATAGACTTTGCCTGCCTCCAATTGCAGGTCAAAGCGTTGCAGGGGGATCCTGGGAGCGACGGTGAACACCTGGACTTGGGTAAAGCCGGGGCGCATCGCCTGAAAGGTAGAAGCCTGCCCAAAGGCCAACTGGGGTATCAGCACTCGTCCCCGCTCCCCTTGCCATTGCAGAGGGGGCGCGTCGGGAGCAGCGTGGACAAACCGCACCAGGGCCTGATCGAACAGGGGGTTAATATTGTCTTCTAGTACCAAGGCCGTCACGCGATTGGGCTCGTCAGCGGCCACCACTGAGAATACTCCCCCACCTCTAAAGTTGGCCACCGTTTTGGCCACCACCTGAGAAGCCGAGGACGTCTCGGGCGTTGCAAGCAACAGGATGTCGTACTCTCCTGTCGGCAAGCGGGTATACTCGCTCACCAAGCCATAGGCTACACTGCGCGCTACCTTGACGCCCCCCACTTCCAAGTCAAGGGGAGGGGTATTGGGGGCCACATGTACCAGGCGCACCTGAACCTCGGCGACCCCTGCAGCGGCTATGGGAATGGCACAGCCGGACAAAAGCCCCGGCATCCAGGCGCCACCCACTAGGCAAAGCACTGCGCGCGCCCACTGTTGCGCAATTTTCATCGCTCACTCCTACTCCTCACACCCAACGTTCATTTGGAGAGCGAGCTGCTGAATTCTCCAAAAGGGCATTTTCGCTCCCCGAAGGGATCCCATCCTGCTGACGCCAAAGAACCTGCTTTTGTCTTACTCCACCTTGGCGCCCAATGCCATAAGCTGGCTAGGACTTGCCCGACTCCCTAGATTGGGATCCCAGCGCTGGGATCGGGGACGGCTAGTGGAGAAGAGCGGCGGCTGAAGAGCCGGAAATAGGTGCTGACGGCCAACTCTTTCAGCGGGAAAAGTAGGTAGGTGAGGGGGTTGATGGTGACGATGATGTTGCGGCAGTCGCGTTTGGCCTGGGCCAGGATTTGGGCGGCCACCCAATCCCCCGACATAACTCCAATCGGGTTGAGCTGGCTCTTGAAAGGGCCAAGGATAAGCTTGCGCACCACGCAGGGAGCATCGAGACGGCGCAGGGTCACCAGGTCGCCCAGGGCCCGTTTGGAGAGCTCGTAGAGGGGGCTAAAAGCAGGGCTGGCCTCGGCTTCGGAGGTGTTCACCCAGACCTCTTTGGTGGCCATTTCCCGATTGCTGCGCACCGTCTGGAAAAATAGCTCCATCAGGCGCCATGCCGAGAAGGTGTTGACGGCATAGGACTGGCGAACCGATTCGGGATCCCGTTGCCTATGGACGTTTAGGCCGTGGTTGATGACCAGGATATCGACCTCCTCCAGGAGCTCGGCCAGGGATCCCTCCTGCCCCACCTGCCAGCGAACAGTCGGCACCGGCTGAAGTTGTCCCTCCACTTCGATGGAAACCGAATCCGCATGGGAGCTGAGGGCGATGACTTGGGCCCCATGGCGGGAAAAGTGCTTCAAGAGGGCCCGGCCCAGGGTGCCAGAGGCGCCAGTGATGGCCACGCGCTTGCCTTTAAAGGAGAGACTGCTGCCCATGATCCGATCCAGCAAGGTTAGGGTGCCGCAGAAGTAGGCGTTGGTGTCGTCGAAGTGGTGCCGCCAGTGGTAGGCGCGGTTGACATGCCACTGGCTGGGAGGAGCAGGGAAAGGCCCTGGCTGGTGGGTAATATCCGTTTGCAGAGCTAGCCCGCAGCCCCGCAGCAGGCCAGCAGCCAAGAAACTGGCCGAGTAGACCACTCCCACCGCCGCCGCCAGGCCGTACAGCCAGGATCCCTGTCCCAACAGCACCACCCAGGGGATCCCAGCCAGAAGCATCGTCGCCGCTTCCGGGACGTCGTGGTGCCACTGGGATTCCCGGTATAACTTTGGGTCTACCACGCTGAGATCGGGGCGAAACAGGCGGTGGTGCAAAGTGTGTTTGGGCATCAGCCAGGGCCACTGGTGAGCTAGCCAATGGCGCACATCCCGCACAATCTCGGCCCAAAGCACAGAAGCCAGGGCCACAGCCCCGACCCCCAGCCACTGGGCTACGCTGCTAACCTCCATAGGGCTTTGCTGGCAGTAGCCGAACCATCCTGAGCTCGCCGTCGCCTCTTTGCATCAGCGACCCCTAGGAAGAATCATCGCAAAGAGGCCATCCCAATCGCAATCAAGACGGCAGACGGGATCCTCAAGGGGTTCTGGGCGAGAGCTCGCGGATCTCAACCGTATCTCCAACTTGCAAGCCCAAGGCCGCTGCCGTCCCGCCACGGAACTCCAGCACGCTGTCCACTAGCTGGCTGGGGGGAGGCCCATAGGCGGGGCAGGGCAGGGCGGGACAGCCGGGCACATTGGCGGCGATGTACACCACCCGGCCTTGGTGGAGAAAGATAATGTCCAGGTTCAGCGGTGTGTTGAACATCCAGAAGGCAACCGGCTGGGGTGGGTCGAAGGGGAACCACATGCCGCGATTGGGCGGCAAATCGGTGCGGAACATCAGGCCCAGCCGCTGTTGCTCAGGGGTGCGAGCCACCTCCAGCTCAAAGCGCCGACCGGCAAGGGTTACTTCTGCTTCCACGGGCAGGTGCTGGGGCTCTCCTTTAGCGGGGGCAGCGTTGGCAACAGCTGCCGTCCCCTGGGCTTCCAAGGATGAGGATCCCCCAGCGGCACATCCCAGCAGCAGCAGAGCCAAGCCTAAGGCAATCCCGCCCACGGGGACAACCTGGTAGGAGCGCCGACCCCTCTGTGACTGCCAACTCATCCGCTCTGAGAGACCTACGAAACGCTAACAAACACTCCCATGATCCATGACTGGTAGCAGGCTCAACGCCTACCGCGCCGCCAGAGGGATCTCCACAGCCCTCACCTCCCGTCGAGCTGACAGTGGTTGCTCCTTGCCCTGGATAGAGCCCACAGGCTAGAGACGGAGCCAACTTTAGCCCAGGCAAAATGCCTAGAAAAAAGGCACCTGCCAGCTTACTAGCTTAGCTAGTCCACGTCAAGGCAGAAGGTGCGTTGGCGAGATTGCACATTGTGCCACAAGGTAGCGAATTGTCCGGCAACTCCGCACCGCTGTCGCGAACGAGGACTAGAGAAAAACCCTCAAGAAGAAGGCAAACCCAATAAAGGTCAAGCTAGGGGTTCTTGACGATGTAGGTAGCCTTGGCGTCTGGACCAAAGCTGATGACATCTCCCGACTTAAGCTGGTGGGTAGAGACTTTCTGGCCGTTGATCAACAGGCCGTTGGTGCTGGGCCGGCCCTCCAGATCCCCGTCCAGTATGCGATAGGAGTATTCTCCCTCCTTTTCAGCAGGGATGCGCAACAGCATGGCATGGTGGCGGGAGGCGTACTGAGAGTTAAGACAGATATCGTTGGCCAGGTCGCGACCGATGAAGTACTTTGCAGCCGTCAGCACCTGCGTGCGGCGTCCATCTCGATCTTCCACGATGAGAAGATGCTGCTGAGCACTTGGAGGGGAAGGCACGGGGTCTACCATAGATCCTCAGGATCCTTCCGCTGCAACTGGGAGGGCCTACCATGCCTACCATAATACCCGCCTCTGAACTGGCGAAGTTGAGCCTAGGATCAGTCGGGCAAACTTTGCAGCAACGGACCAACCCAGCCAGGGAAGAGAGTGTAGGCTGCTACTGCCCACTGGGCCATGCCGACGACCACTTCTGACTTGGAGTGGCAGACAGCCTCCCAGATGGCTGCGGCCACATCTTCCGGCTGGCTAACCCAAAAGCTCTCCAGGGCCTGCTGCATTCGCTGCCGTGCCCTGCTTGGGTGGGTCAAGTTGTCCTCTCCCGGCTCCTCGAGAAAAATGGCCCGCTTGAGAAAGTTGCTGTTGACCAGGCCCGGATGGACACCGATGACCTGGATGCCGTGGGGTTGCAGCTCTAGACGCAGCGCCTCCGTCAGCCCGCTAACTGCATACTTGCTGGCACAATAGGCAGCCATCTGAGGCAGGGGCATTTTGCCACCTATAGAGCCGACGTTGACAATCTGGCCTCTTTTACGCTTCAGCATGTCGGGGAGCACTGCCCGGATGGTGTGCAAATAGCCCCAGAAGTTAACTGCCATCAGCGCCTGCCAGTGTTCCAACGTCGTCTGCAGGAAAGGGCCACTCAGACAGATGCCGGCGTTGTTGATCAGGCAGTCGATGCGACCATAGCGCTCCAGGGTAGCCTCGACCAGCTTTTGCACCTGATCCGGCTGCGTCACATCGGTAGGGACGGCCAATACTTCCGCATTGAGGCTTTGCTCCAGCTCGATAGCTGTTTGCTTCAGAGTTTCGGCCGTGCGGGCAGCCAGCGCCAGGCGGTAGCCACCGCGGGCAAAGGTAAAGGCAGTTGCCCTGCCGATACCCTCGGAAGCGCCTGTAATTAAGACAACGTCGCCCATCCTGCTGCTTTGCTAACTAGAGGAGGAGCGCGAGTCTCCCTTCCTCTGTTGTAGCCTCTCCCGCACCTGCGAAGCCCTTGATAGGCTTAAACTACGGAACGCCAGTGAAGAGGAGGGCTATGGCCTCCACCCACTCGTTTGATATTGTCAGCGACTTCAACCGGCAGGAGTTGGTGAATGCGCTAGACCAAGTTCAGCGGGAAGTTAAGCAGCGCTACGACCTCAAGGATACCCAGACGGAAATTAAGCTGGAGGAGGGATCCCTGACCATCACCACCGCCAGCGAGATGGCTCTCAACTCCATTCGGGATCTTCTCCTAGCCAAAGCAGCTAAGCGGGGCCTCTCCCTGAAGATCTTCGACTTTCAAGCTCCGGAAAGTGCCGCTGGCAACCGGGTGCGTCAGGTAGTTCGCCTCAAAAGAGGCATTGACCCGGCGTTGGCCAAGCAGATTGCCAAGCAAATCCGCGACAACTTCAAGAAGGTGCAGCCTTCGATTCAGGGAGATCTGGTGCGGGTTTTCGGCAAAGACAAAGATGAGCTGCAGGCGGTAATTCAAATGCTCAAGCAGCAGGATTACCCGGTGGCACTGCAGTTTGTCAATTACCGGTAGCAGGGCAACAGTCCCAGTTCGCGTAGCCCCTTGGCTCTAGGCTTTTTGGGAGCTAGCCCCCAGAGAAGACCAGAATCCTTTACCATAGGTAGGTAGTGATCTCCATCTCCAACTGCAGCTCTACCGCGCCGGTATGTACACCATTTCTGAGTTCGATCGCCTGATCCAGTTTCTCCCGGTGGAGATCCGACCTGAGGTGCAGATCGAGATTGGATCCCCTGACCAGTCTCGGGTTGTGCAGCCGCTCTGGCGCTTCCCCTGGCAGAAGTACACCCGCTTTGCCATCGACCTTAGCCGTTGGCAGAAGCTGAGCCCCGATCAACAGAAGATCTACTTTTTGCGGGAAGCCGTGATGGCCACCGAGCTGGCCTTGGGAGACAACTGGTCGGCGCTGTTGCTGTACCCTGCTCTCATTGGAGCGGGCACAATGGGCCTCCTGGTGGAGCTGCAGATGGGGGACAACCTTGGCGTGGCTCTGGCCGCTGGTTTGGCGGCGTCAGCGGTGTTCCTTTTGCGCAAAGCGGAGAAAGGCCAGAAGGCCCAGGTGGCAGCCGACGAGTTTGCCGTGCGCTATGCCTCCCAGAATGGCTACACGTCCGAACAGGCAGCTTCCATTTTGCTAAGTGCGCTGCAGCAGGTGGCTATTCTAGAAGATCGCGTTAAAACTGACTACGACACCACCATGCGCCACCGCAACCTGGAGTTTTTGGCGCAGCGAGGCCTGGGAGCTGGCACCCTGACCATCAACCCCAAGTACCGCAACAGAAGGCAAAGCTCCAGCCCGAATCCTTTCCAAAACCCTTTCCAGCGCTGAGGCCTCTCAAAGCTAGTTAGGGATTGACTGGGCTTATTCTTCGTCCTCTTCCAACTCTGGAAGCTCCTCAGTTGGGGTAGACTTGATCGCCTCATCTTCTACAATCCCAATTTCTGTATCGGGGCTGTAATACCGACGCACATCCCACTCCGTAATCCAGCGGCGAATAATTGACCGCACAGTGGTTGTGCTGTAGAGCTCAGGAAGCTGTGGCGGCGATGGGCGTACCCAATCGGGATAAGCTTTCTGGTAGAGATCCGCTACCCTATGCCACATGGATTGAATGGCCTCGCGGGCTTCTAAGCAGGAACGGAGAGGGGTAGCTTGGCTAATAGCCTCCATGCCGGCCTTTACGACTTCCTCAGACATATGCTTCTGGAGAGCTATCTTAGGTGCTTTCTCCCAATCTCCTTTTTCTTGTAGAATGACCCTCTCGAAATCGCGGGTTACTGCTCCTACGAAAACCAGCGGAGCTTTCTTTATTTCTTCAGGCAGGGTTGTTGTACCAAACAAGTGCCCAAGAACGCGGTACGACTTGACCCGCTGAAGAAGACTGTACTGGGCAATAAGCTCAATCTCCTCCACCAAAACCACCAAGCCCCCAAACCCTATGGCCCGACATAGCTGGGCACAGAAGGCCAGGCGCTGCCAGTGTAGGCTTTCTGCAGGGGGTAGCTTGCCAATGGGATAAGCACCTGCCAAGCCGTGATCCCGTAGGCTTCGCCTTACCTCTGAGGACTTCAGAGTGGGCTCACCAGCCCAAAAGCGGACAATGGCGTCTAGCTTCTCGTCATCGCCTCCTAACCTTTGGTACAGAGCCAAGGTGGCCGGCCACCAGCCTGACCCAAACTGCCACTGGTTAACCCAAAGCTGGAACTTCTGGAAAGAAGGCGAGGAGTACTGTAGCCGGGCTGCCATGCCTTGGATCCCACGCTCAACCATGTCAGGGAGCTCGACCTGGGCAAGGAGGCGGGGAATCAGGCGATTGGGGTTACCGAGGGGCAACTCTTTGGAGACGACAACTAGGGAGGTGGCAAAATTATTCTTCCTTGCTCGCTCCTGCAGGGTTAGTAGAAGATGGGACTTGCCTGTCCCAAAATCCCCCTTTATCAGCATTCCTGCAGGGCCTGAACTAGCACCCTTGCACAGCTCTTGAAAACGCTCCTCAATCTGAGACTGCCAAGAGCCAAGTTCTGCAACTGCGAACCGGTTAGGAACGCCATTTCGTAGGGCTTCAATGGCCCGCCTAGCTGCAATCGCTACATTCATAGAAGCTGCACCATAGCTGTGCATGGATTAGGCTTTTGAAGAGAAGAAACCTCATTCTCAATTCGAGTTTGCAAAGCTCGATATCTATGATAAGACAGACGCTCAGATTCAATAAACTCTGGAGGAGCTAAGAAAATTAACACAGTTTTTTCTAGTTCACTCTCCGCATCGATAAACTCACGCAAAGTCTCGTAGAGCTCAAGGATTTGTCGACTGGTAAAGTTAGGGCGTCCACTGGGGGTCCGCTCGTAGTAGTGAAGCGAGCTGACAAGGACTGCTACTAAGCCGGATCGTCGTGTAAATAGTCTTAAGAAAGAAAGTAGAATCTCTCGAGCATTTGTCCTGTCAATCTTTCGAAAAATAGCCGCTTCACGCACTCGGCTGATAGAGCTCAGCGTACCTTTAAGCCACTCTTGAATTGCAGAGCATAGACCTTCCAGAGTGCCTGGGCTTTGAAGGGGTTCGTAGACAAGTCGGACTATGGCTTTGCGAAAGTCAAGGGCTAGTGAGTAATCCAGAAAAATACCTCTCTTAATTTCCCGCTGAAACTCTAGTTTGATCTCACGGGCTTCAATCTGATAGAATTCGGCCAACTGCTCTAAAGTGCAGTCCTGCAGATCTAGCCTGGGAGGGTATCCAATTTTTTGGAGAATGTTGAAGCGCAGATCTTTGGCAAAAGTCTCCCAATCTACTCTCTGAGAAAGGGCAAACCAAAGCTGTTCGACTGAATGCAGCTTTAAGCACTCCTCTGTCAAATCAAAAATATGAAAGGAATACTGGTTAAGCTTTTCCAGCAGCGCTTTCCGCACCCAAGAGTAGGAATCTTTCGGAACAACGGCCAGCTTGACAGTGGCACCACCTTCAGGGATAAAAGAACGCAAGTAGTCTTCTTCCAGACAGCGCAGCCACAAATCAGGCTCTAGCCGACCCTGGCCCTCTTCGCTCATAGCTTCTCAAACTCCAAAAGATAGTAGGCGTGCTCCACCCCAGCTTCGTCTCGAATGCGGTAGTAGCGACCCGAGCGCGTGCCTGTAGACGCGGAGAAGATCAAGCGGTAGCCCTCCACATGGTTGGTGCCATTTCGATCCAAGAGGTAAAGATGCCGCGTAAACTCCACTTCGGTGTAGTCTGGGTTGTTGAGGTGGAGCACCTCGAAGACATCGCGAGCAGGTACTTGAAGAGTAACGAGGCAGCTCTGCGCTTGACTTTCTCAAGTAACCCGCTGCAATTTTTGCCGCTTTCCAGATGCGTTCAAGAACTACCTCTGGATTAGTTTCTTTCCCTTTGGTCATTCTTGCTCGGAGAATCTTCTCTGCAATGGCACTGGGCCGTTGAGAGCGTAGAAGCTTGCGATCTATGCGCACTCCCTCCCTGGAAAAGCGCACTAAGGCGGGGAAAGCTACAAAGACATGGGGGCTTTCCGTAGGCAGCCAAGGCTGGCCGACTCGTTCTCCTACCTCGCTAGCAAGTTCTTCAAGAGAAGTTCTCTCCAAAACCTGCTGGGTTTGTTCAAGGGCTTGTCTTACCGTCTCCACCTGGGAAAGAGCCTCGCTGAGGACAGAGCTACAGCCTTGTAGCTGGCGGCTCAGGGCTGGAACTTGCCCTCCTTTACAAGCGACTTGGGCTTTCCCTGCGGTCTCCTTTGCTTTCTTAGTCAGGGCAAATAGCTTGCCTAGCTCGTCGTCAAGAGTCTTGAAGAGGGCTTCAATCATTAGTTTTTGGGCCTTTTCTTCGAGAAAACTAGCATCACCAAGAGTTTGGGTGCAAGGCCTTCCCACCTCCGGCTCTTCAAGGCATACGCAGTTCCCCTTCCGCCTCAAGGCGGGTGTAGGGACCAATGGAGAGGAAGCGCTCCCCTAGCATTTCAGCAGCAGCAGGCTGAATCCAGCCCATACGCTGCAGCAGGTGCAAAGCCAAGGCATATTTGGCCCGCGCTGCTCCATCCTGGACCTTGATGGCCAGGCCCATCCCCTCTCCGACGCGTCCAATGCACTGGATCCCTTCGGCGCCGGACTTGCTGACCAGCTCGCCTTGGGTAGCTCGCATCAACTCGGTGTCGAAACATCCCTCGCCCGCCACCATTTCCGGACAGTGGGTCATGGCGCGGACAATGGCTTCCAGCTCAGGCCGCTCTCCTGCAGTTAGTTGAGCATACAGGTAAGCTAGCTGGTTAAGTTGCAACTGGTAGGTGGGCACGCCGCAGTCATCGCGGGCAAATAAAAACTCTTCCGAGGGCATTTGCAACAAATCGGCCAACTTAGCCCGCACCAGAGCCTGAACGGGGTGTTGCCGCTGGGCGTAGTCCTGCAAAGTCCAGTTCTGGGCGCGGCTTGCTAGCAGCATGCCAGCGTGCTTGCCGGAGCAGTTGTGGCACAGTGGGCTAGGCTTGCCAGGTGGGGTGGGGCAGACCAGCAGCTCGGGGGAAAGATCGGCGCGCCAGAGCATGCTGAACACTTGCCGCGCATGGGCCGTAGTGCCCTGATGGGAGGCGCACATGATGGCGATGTCTTTCTCGCCAAGCCGATAGCGCTCGCGGATGCCCGTGGAGAGCATGGCCAGTGCCTGAAAGGGCTTGAGGGCAGAGCGGGCAAAGACGGGTGTGGTGCTTTTGCCGGCTACGGCCAGGGAGCGCCCGCGGCTATCGGCCACCACGGCTTGGCAATAATGGGTAGATTCGGTCAAGCCTTCCCGCAAAACGTGGATCAGCAGTTCGGGGGCAGTGGAGCGGTTCTCAAATGACATGAAACCCTGGGAAAGGGCCGGCGAGTCTAGAAAAATGGGCGTGTACATTATCTCAAATCATACGTCCAGATCTGGCGCGAAACCTTGCCAGTAGGGAGCAAAATGGAACAAGTGCGTCTGGATCCCTAAGCTCTGTCATGTCTTCACCTCCCCTGGTGTTTTTGGTCTGTCACGGCAGCCGGGATCCGGAATACCAGCAGGCGGCAGCGGACTTGCTGGCGAGGGTGCGGCAGCAGCTAGCTCCTCAAGTGGTGGAGCTGGTTCAGTTGGAAGGCAAGTCCCTGGGCCTGGCGGAGCAGATTCACAGGTACTTGGCGGCTCGGCTGCCCAGGTGCGACAACCCAGTGGTGTTGGTATCGCTCTTCATGGGGAGGGGAGCCCATGTGGAGGAGGATCTGCCAGCGGTGCTGGAGGAGCTTCGGGCTCGCTGGCCCTGCCTAAAGCTGCTGTTGACACCGCCGATTGGCCAGCATCCAGCCCTGCTTGATCTGGTGGCAGCGCGCGTAGCAGCGGCGCAGCAGTTGGGGGAGTTGATCCACGCCTGGATCCTGTTCGGCCATGGCAGCCGTCTGCCGGGGTTTGCCGCCCAGCTGCAAGCTGAGATCCAAGCTTTAAAACAGCACCTGCTTGGGATCCCGATTCACCTGGCTTTTGCCGCCCAGCCTCCTACGCTAGAGACCACCGTCGTTCACTGCTTGCGCCTTAGCCAGTACCGCCTGCGGGTGCTGCCCTTTTTCCTCTTCCCGGGCAGCTTGCTGCGCTCCTTACAAGACCAGGTTCAGCGGTTGCGGCGGCAGTGGCCCTTGTTGCAGCTTGAGCTGGAGCCACCCCTCTGGCGGGATCCTCAACTGCTGCAGGCCATTGTTGAGACGGTGCGGACGGCCTGTTCTCGCTAGATGGGCTGGTCAAAGCCGTCTTGCTTAAGCAAGATGGATCTTTCCAAGAGGCTGTTGGGAGACAGGATGGGCAAAGTGTATCTGGTGGGGGCAGGGCCCGGAGATCCAGGACTGCTGACGGTTAAGGGCAAGACCCTGCTTGCCCATGCGGATGTAGTCATCTACGATGCCCTGGTGGGATCCCCCATCCTGGATCTGATCCCCCCCACAGCAGAGCGCATCTATGCTGGCAAACAGCGGGGGGCTCACACCTTGCCCCAGGAGCAGATCACGGCCCTGCTGATTGAGAAAGCGCAGACACGAGCTGTGGTGGTGCGGCTCAAGGGCGGGGATCCCTTCATCTTCGGCCGGGGGGGCGAGGAGATGCTGGCCCTAGTCCAGGCGGGGATCCCCGTGGAAGTGGTGCCCGGGGTTACTGCAGGCATTGCCGCCAGCGCCTATGCCGGGATCCCTCTCACCCATCGGGAGTTCAGCTCCTCAGTTGCCTTTGTTACCGGCCATGAGGCGGCAGGGAAATACCGCCCCCGAGTCAACTGGCGCGCCTTGGCAGGAGCGGTGGAAACGCTGGTGATCTACATGGGCATCCACAACCTCCGTCATATTGCCGCTGAACTGTTGGCTGGAGGGAAAGCTCCCGATACGCCGGTGGCCTTGATTCGCTGGGGTACCACCCCAGAGCAGGAGGTTCACCTGCTGCGTTTGGACAGCCTGGTTGTGCAGCCGCCGCCGGTGTTGCCCCCGGCCATTGTGGTTGTCGGAGCGGTAGTTACTCTTGCCAACTTCTTGCCTGCCTTGCGTCCACTAGATCCCTTGCCAGCAGGGTCTTCATGAAGGCTTTTTTGCGCAAACTGGCTGCCCTCTGCTCCGCCTACTACGCCTATATGCTGGAGTACCGGGCGGAACTCCTTTTGTGGGCGCTGGCTGGATCTCTGCCTCTGATCATGATGGGGCTCTGGAGCGAGGCTGCTCGCGCAGGGAACTTCTCGCTCTCTTCCCTGGAGTTCATCCGCTATTTCCTAGCGGTGTTCCTGGTGCGCCAGTTTAGCATCATCTGGGTCATCTGGGACTTTGAGCAGGAGGTGGTCGAGGGCAAGTTGTCTCCCCGCCTACTACAGCCTCTGGATCCCGCCTGGCGCCACGTGGCCAGCCACCTGATGGAACGCCTCGCCCGCCTCCCCTTTACTGTGGCTTTAATTGCCCTCTTTTTCCTACTCTATCCCCGCGCTTTTTGGATCCCCTCTTGGCAACAAGTGGCGCTGGGATCCTTGGCTATTCTCTTGGCTTTTGCCCTGCGTTTTCTTATGCAGTACACGCTGGCGCTGCTGGCCTTTTGGGTAGAGAGGATATCAGCCCTGGAGCAATTTCACTTTTTGGTGTACTTGTTCCTCTCGGGGGTGATCGCCCCCTTAGAAGTGTTTCCGCCAGCGGTGCGCCAGGTCTTAGGCTGGACGCCCTTTCCCTACTTGGTGCATTTTCCCGCCAGTCTCTGGGTAGGGCTCCCCCAGGACATCCTGCGCGGCTTTGCCATGGGCCTGGCCTGGCTGGGGCTATTTTGGCTGGTCAACCGTTGGCTCTGGTGGAAGGGTCTGCAGCGCTACTCGGGAATGGGGGCTTAAGAACTGCCTTGAGCCGCCGCAGCTATTATCATGGGCTAGGGATCTCCAGCTTGGCTGCCAGTCTTCGGCTCCCCCTCAGGTCATCATGAAGCGCGTCCTAGTCGTAGATGACGATCCCATTTCCCTCAAGGTTCTGAGCCGCCATCTCAGCCAGCATGGCTATCGGGTTCGCACAGCCACTTCCGGCAGAGAAGGATTGCGCCTGTTTGCTGAAGAGCAGCCGGATGTGGTGGTCTCAGATGTGGTGATGCCGGAAATGAATGGTTTCGAGTTCTGCCGGCAGCTACGCCAACAGCGAGGCGGCGAGCTTGTTCCTTTTATCTTTCTCTCTTCCCGTGGCGAACTGGGCGACCGCATTCAGGGGTATGAGTGGGGAGCCGACGACTACATCATCAAGCCCTTTGAGCCCCTGGAATTGGTGGCCAAGATTGAGGCGCAGATTGAACGATCCCGCCGCACGCAATTGGAAATCCTCCGTCTCATCCGGCAGCAGAACTCCGCTAAGGCTGATGTTGCCCCTCGCCCCCGCTTGGAGGAGCTCAACCTAACCCCTGCCGAAGAGCGGGTGTTCCGGGAGGTTATCCAGGGCTACACCAACAAGCAGATTGGCGAAAGGCTATGCATTAGCCCGCGCACTGTCCAGACCCACTTGACCAATATTCTCAGCAAGCTTTCTCTGGAAAACCGCTCCCAGCTGGTGCGCTTTGCCTATGAGCAGGGCTACGTTTCTCGAGAGGAAGGAGGCAACAAAAGGATCCCTCCCTCAGGCCAAATGAAGTCTTAAAACAGCAGGCGTGGCCCTACGCACTCGACACGGGATCCGATCCCTGCCCAGGCGGACAAAGGCCTCGTAGCGGTGGCAGCCCGAGAAGCTGTAGTACTTTCCCTCCACCTCTAAAACCTCAATTGGCTCCTGCAGGCCTATTTCCTGGATGGAAGCCATCAGCGCCTGCACCTTCCCCGGATCCGTCTGCCGCGGCAGCGGACGGCGAATCTGAGCCAGGGGAATCTCGCGAATCTCCACCATGGTGGGTCTCTTCTCAG
Source organism: Synechococcus sp. R70.1 (assembly GCF_047461675.1). Classification (NCBI taxonomy): domain Bacteria; kingdom Bacillati; phylum Cyanobacteriota; class Cyanophyceae; order Synechococcales; family Synechococcaceae; genus Synechococcus; species Synechococcus sp. R70.1. Next base: position 15,685 of record NZ_JANSHR010000038.1, on the reverse strand, counting down.
TTCGGCTTCTTCATCATACTCGTTATGAGTTTATCTTGTCAGCCCCTGGCGGAGGGATAGACTCTGAGAGCAAGGCATGGCAGGATAGCACCAGCCTGGACTTATGAGTTGCGCTGAAAGCCAAGCCATATGTGGCAACTCCTCAAAGTTCTGTGGGGAAAGGTTGCGGGTCAACTTCCCTCTGCCCCATCCAAGATGCCGGCAGATCCGCTTGGCAAAGTGCCGGTTCAGCAGCCTTCTCCCCAGAAGGCCCCTGCTGCGGAGACTACCCCCAAGCCCACCTGGGAAGCTGCTGCCCCCAAGGTCATGGCAGCCCAGCGGGTTGAGGAACCCGGGGAGTTGCTGAGATCCCCCGACGCGGAGGCAGGAGAATCCGGCATCGGCCCAGCTCAACCTACCTCCACGGCCAAAAGCATCAGCAATCTCTGGGCCATGGGCGATAGCGGATCCCGGATTTCCCGCATTGCTGCTGCCAGCGACAATAGCCTTGCTGTCAGCTCTATTGCCAGAGCTGCTGGGCCGATAATAGACAGGTAATGCTGGGGGTTCCAAGCATGCTGGAGATAGTCTTTAACGCAGCCAACTGGTTTGCGCTACCTTTCTGGGCCCTGATGATCCTGTTGCCGGGTTGGAAAGTAACCCGCAGGGTGATGGAATCGCTCTTGCCCATTGCCCTTTTGGCAGCAGTCTATCTCTACCTTCTGCTTAGCGGGTTTAGCGCAGCGACTCTTAGAGAGTTTTTCAATCCCCAGCTATCTCTGGGCAATCTAACAGCTCTATTCAGCCAGCCCTCGGTGATGGCGACGGGGTGGGTTCACTACATCGTCATGGATTTGTTTGTAGGACGATGGATCTTCCTGGAGGGGTGGGAAAAGCGGGTTTGGACAACCCATTCCCTGCTGCTGTGCTTGTTTGCCGGGCCAGTGGGCTTGCTCTCCCATTTGCTTACGGTGGCAGTTGTCCAGGCACGCCGGCAAAACCAGGCGCAAGGAAGGACTCAAGAGACAGGAGTGCCGCAAGAGTTGGCTAACCCCTAGGGATAGGCTCCATCGAAAGGGATCCAGGCTCGCATAGCAGGAGGAAGTCCTAAGAGGCTAGGATCAGGGGTAGGAGCCCTCGGCCTTGAGGCCAGAGGAACTGTTTGATGAGGAGTGGAGGCATAGCTTGGTTTTTGCGTCCTCAGCGGTGGCTGTGGAGCGGCCTTGGAGCAGCAGCCCTTGTGGCCCTCACGGCTGGGGCTGGTTGGGCACGGCTTTTGTTGGAAGTGCGCATGACCATGGGCCTGCCCATTAGCCCTAACTACTGGTACATGGTGGCCCTTAGCCGAGCTGGTAGCCCTGGCCCCACCGCCAACCTGGTAGATCCCAATGTCCGGGTTGGGCCCAACGAGTACACCTTTGTGCGCGACTGGGACTACCTGATTCGGGTTACCCCCCTCAACGAGGAGGCCGTTTTGCAAGCTACCATCCAGCGCTTTGGTGAGCAGGAGCGAGAGTTTGCCGTTGGCTTTAACCAAGTGCGGGTGGAGCGCGTTAACCGAGACCGCGACACCCTTAGGTTTCGGATTGACCTTTCGGAGCTCCAAGGTCTGGACGGGCAAAACCAGGATATCCAGGTGGCTTTGCTCACTGCCCGCGCTCCTTTTCGCGTGGCTCCTGAAGAGACCAATCTGGCCATTGATGCCACCCGCGGCGAACTGCCCAACTACTATCGCCTTAGTCTCTCCAACCAGCGGCAGGTGGTTGTCGACAATCCCCAGCGCCAAGAGACCATGCGCCGCAGCCGTGAGTTACTCCAGCAAAGTGGATCTGGAAGCGGCCTCACCCGCGAGCTCATTGAGGGAGGAGCCCTGGAGATTTTGGCTGCCAACATCCTCACCTTTGAGCTACGCCTTCTTTCCTCCTCCAGTTTCTAGAGAGAAACTTTAATCTATCCAGGTGGCCTCTGGCTTTGGCCTGAGAATGAGAGCAGGGGGACTGCCGTGGTGCAGGCAAGATGGGAGCACTTTGAACACATGGCCGACATTGGTGTGCGCGGCTATGGGGCAACGCCGGAGGAAGCCTTTGCCCAGGCAGCTTTGGCCCTGACTGCGGTGGTCACTAGCGTGGATGAAGTAGCTCCCAGAGAACACCTAGAGATCGAGCTAGGAAATGCAGGCGATCTGGAACTGTTGTTGGTGGATTTCCTGAACGCAGTGATCTACGAGATGGCCGTCAGAGGCATGCTCTTTGGAAAAGTCGAAGTGCACCTGGCAAAAGAGCATCTCAAGGCCAGCCTGTGGGGGGAAAGAGTTGACCCTGCCAGACACCGACCGGCGGTAGAAGTTAAGGGGGCAACTTACACGGAACTCAAGGTAGCCCGAGAGGGTGAGCTTTGGGTGGCCCAGTGCGTGGTGGACGTGTAAGGGGAGGCAACCTATGGATATCAAGAAACTCGAGCGTGTAGATGAGACAGTCTGGCGCATTCCTCCAAAAGGCAGAATGCGTGTCCCGGTCTTGATCTTTGCCGACGAGGAGTTAATCCGGGAAATGGACGACAAAGTGGCCGAGCAGGCCAGCAACGTGACCACCTTGCCAGGGATCGTTGGAGCCTGCTACGTGATGCCAGACGCCCACTGGGGTTATGGCTTTCCCATCGGTGGGGTGGCGGCCTTTGATGCGGAAGCAGGGGGGGTGATTTCCGCCGGCGGCGTGGGATTTGACATCTCCTGCGGCGTGAGAACCTTGCGAACCGGGCTAAAGCGCGAGGAAGTGGAGGAGATGGCAGAGCCCCTAGCCAATGCCCTGTACGCGAGCGTACCGGTAGGGCTCGGCAGCCGCAGCAAGATCTCGTTGAGCGACAAAGAGATGGAAGCTATGCTCGAAGGCGGAGCAGAATGGGCTGTTGCTCAGGGCTACGGCAAGAAAGAGGATCTGGAGCGCATCGAAGAACATGGCCGCATGCGCGGAGCAATGCCGAGCGAAGTCTCCGCCTACGCCCGTGAGCGCCAGCGGCGCGAGATGGGAACCCTCGGTTCGGGTAACCACTACCTCGAAGTCCAAGTTGTGGACGAGATCTACGATCCCGAGATTGCCAAAGGCTTTGGCCTTAAGTCGGGGGAAGTGGTGATTACTATCCACTGCGGCTCCCGTGGCTTGGGTCACCAGATCGGCACTGAGTACTTGAAGAAGATGCAACAGGCGGCTAAAGAACACGGCATAGAGCTACCTGATCGCGAGCTGGCCTGTGCGCCCTTGAAGTCCAAAGTGGGGCAAAGCTACCTGGGAGCGATGCGGGCGGCAACCAACTGCGCTTTGGCTAACCGCCAGATCATCACCCACTGGGTGCGCGAGGTGTTCGCTGAGCTTTTCCCCAAAGCTGAACTCGACCTTATTTACGACGTCTCCCACAACACCTGTAAGGAGGAAACCCACGAGATAGAGGGGAAAAAGCGCCGCCTGTTCGTTCACCGCAAAGGGGCAACGCGCGCTTTTGGGCCTGGCCACCCAGAGCTTCCTCAAGCTTTTCGCTCTATCGGTCAGCCCGTCATCATCGGTGGCTCCATGGGCACGGCTTCCTACATTCTGGTCGGCACCGCGCAAGGGGAGGCCCTTTCCCTCTCCTCAGCCTGCCACGGCGCTGGGAGGGCGATGAGTCGCAACCAGGCCCTCAAAGCCTGGACAGGGCAGGAGATTATCGAACAACTGAGACGGCGCGGCGTCATCGTGCGCAGTCCCTCTTTGCGGGGGGTAGCTGAAGAAGCGCCCCAGGCCTACAAAAACGTCGACAAAGTGGTGCGCGCTGCCGATCAAGCCAAGATTGCGAAACTTGTAGCGCGCTTAAAGCCAATTCTGTGTATCAAAGGCTAGCTATTTGCTGAAAGGGGAAGCTATTTTTAGGGGCTTAATGCCCTTTTTTTGTTGCTTCCAAGTGATGCTTTGCCGCGTTTGTGAGTTATTCCCCAAGCTGTGCTTGCCCAAGCGCGAATGCCTTAGGAAAGGGTTAGTGTGTACTTGCCCTCTTCTTTGCATTTCCCTATACTGACCTTTAGGTCTCGACACTCCAGGTGCTCTATGACTGCGAGTTACCTACCCTTGGCCCAGACTTTTCTGCCCCGTTCTTCTCGCATTCGCGATCTGCTGCTGGTGGTGGGAGGGAGTCTATTCGTAGCAGCTCTGGCGCAGGTGAGGATCCCTCTGCCTTTTACACCGGTGCCCATCACTGGACAAACCTTTGGGGTAATGCTGGTGGGAGCAGGCTTTGGGGCCAGGCTGGGCTTTCTCGCCTTGCTGCTGTACCTGCTGGAGGGGCTCTTGGGATTGCCCTTCTTCAGCGGCGGCGGCTCTGGGCTCAGCCACCTAGCGGGGGCAACAGGAGGCTACCTGCTGGCTTTTCCCTTGGCTGCAGGGCTGATGGGCTGGTTTGTGGAGCGCTGGGGGGTAGATCGCAGTCCCTGGAAGATGGCCGCGGCAATGCTCTCCTGCTCGGCTTTGATCTACGCTCTGGGAGCTACCTGGCTGGGGGTGTGGCTGAACGAGAATGTTGGACCTACCTCCGCCTTGGCGGTGCTCAGCAAGGGGGTGTTTCCCTTCATTCCCGGGGATTTACTGAAGTGTGCGCTGGCCGCAGCCCTGCTGCCCACTACTTGGCGCTGGCTAGGGCGGGGGAAGTCGGCAGCCGATCCCGAGTCATCCTCCCCCTAGGAGCAGAATCTAAAAAAAAGGTGATGTTTGCTGGGACCGAGTTTTTTTTCTGGGATCCTAGTACTTGATCAAAGCGGTGTTCAAAGCCACCCATTAATGGAGCGCGTCTTTATATTGCTCTAGAGCTTTGTAGGTCGCTGGCCGGTCGCGACATGCCCCCCTTGGGGGCCCTTTTTATTGGCCCTACAACGTTGAAGGGCACGCTAGCTTAGGTTTTAACAGGTACCTTTTTCTCCAGCCACTCGGCCACTTGGTTAGCCAGATCAACTCCCTGCAACTGACTGATCTCCCGCAACATGGTTGGGCTAGTAACGTTAACCTCCGTCAGCCGCTCGCCAATCACGTCAATGCCTACAAAATAGAGTTTCTCCTGGCGCAGTACTGGCGCCAAGGCTGCGCAGAGAGCCCGTTCCTTTTCGGTAATCTCAGTTTTCTCCACCCGACCCCCAGCAGCCACATTGCCCCGGAAATCTCCCTCGCTGGGGACGCGGTTGACTGCACCTAAAGGTTCTCCCTCCAGCAACAAAATGCGCTTATCTCCCGCTGCTGCCTGGGGCAGATACTCTTGCACCATCACGGGCAGCTGGCCAAATTGAGTGCTCAGCTCGATGAGGGAATTGAGGTTGGGATCCCCGGCAGTGAGCCGTAGGATCCCTTCTCCCCCTTTGCCGCCCAGAGGCTTAAGCACTGCCTGCCCCACCTGCTCGACAAATTGGCGGAGCAAGGCCTTATTGCTGCTAACACAGGTGCGCGGGATCCACTCCTTAAATTGCAGGGCGTAGAGCTTTTCGTTGGCCGAGCGGATGCCAGCGGGATGGTTGAGCACTAGGGTACGGCTGGGAGGGAGGTGATCCAAGAGGTAGGTGGCGTAGAGATAGGCCGTATCCACCGGCGGATCCTTGCGCATCCATACCGCCTGCATATGACTCAAGGGCACCAGGCGCCGTTCTTTGACCTCATACCAGGGATCCGCCTTTAGATCCAGCACGATTTCGGATACCGACCCCCACGTTTCCCCTTGATCCCAGTAGAGATCGCCCAATTCCAGACAGAAAACGCGGTGTCCTCGTCGCTGGAGCGCCTCCATCAGGGCAATGCTGGTGTCGTGGTTTACCTGCAACTGGGACAGCGGATCGACGATAAAGGCTACCTGCATGGGTGGTTAGGGTTCGCAAACAAAAGGCTGCCCCGAGTATGCAATAAATCTGAGCGAATTCAGCAGGGCTGGCTTTATTAACATCCTCTTAACCTCAGCAAGCGGCGCAAACGCTAGCTTGGTAATTAGCCCTCCGTCCTCAGCTAGGTTAGTTGGTGAGGAACGTCCCACCCGTGAATGCTCCTTCTTCTCAACCCTTGGAGCCGGTTCGCATTGAAACTACGCGGGATCTGCTGGAAGCCCTGCGGCAGGGACGTTCCCTTGTGGGTGCCAACCTCGAAGGCGCTTACCTTTCGCGGGGCCTGTTCGACCGCATTCGGATGCCTAAGGCCAACTTGACGCGGGCCAACCTGCGCTCGCTCAGCATGCAGCAGGCGGATCTGCGGCTGTGCAACTTTCGCCGCACCGAGATGGAGCGGGCCAATTTTGCCGCCTCAGATCTGCGGGGCTCCAGCTTTAGCCAGGCTCTGGGGGACTATAGCAACTTCACCGCTGCCAAGCTGGACAAAAGTAGCTTTCAGGAGGGCCATTTCAGCCACTCCATCTTTCGCGAGGCCAGCTTGGTGGCTGCCAACCTAACGGGAGGCAACTTTTTTGCCGCTGACTTTCGCCAAGCCAACCTATTTCGCTGCAACCTCTCGCAGGCAGTCCTAGCTTGTTGTCAGTTGCAACAGGCTAACTTCGACCAAGCCCTCTTGGTGGGAGCCAACCTGCAAGAAGCCCAAATCGAAGGGGCCAGCTTTGTCGGCGCCGACTTTACCGACGCCAAGCTCTCCGAGGAAATGCGCAAGTTCTTGATTGAGCACGCCAGCGGCACCAACGAGCTGACTCAGCGGGACACTCTCACCACGCTGCTGGCAGGGCTAAGACCTAAGTCGCGCAAGCTGTTTGGGCTGCTGTAGGCTGTTGCCGGTACAAATCCTAGGTCGGCCTAGGGGCCTAGTTCTGTAGAGGTCGGAATCCCAAGCCTTAAAATTGGTTGAGGTCGATGCCAGCCTCGCGGGCCATAGCTCCTAGCCCTTTGGTCTTAAGGGTTTTCAGGGCCTTGGTGGAGACACGCAGACGAACGAACCGCTTACCTTCTTCCCACCAGATGCGCTTCCACTGCAGGTTTACTTCCTGCAAGCGCTTGGTGCGTCGGTGAGAGTGGGAGATGGCAAAGGCGTTGTTGCGCTTTTTGTTGGTCAGTTGGCAGCGACGTGCCATAGGAGGCAAGCAACTCAGCGCCGCTATTGTATAGCGCCTTTCCGCTGGGCAGCAAGTTGGGCTTGCAACTGGGCTAGCTCTGCCCTCAATTGGGCAAAGGTTTGTTGGCAGTGGTTGACGCTTCTCAAGGGCAGCTCTTCGTTTTTGGCAATGCAAGTTATCTGAACAGGCCCGTCGGGGCCTTGGCCGGTGCGATCCACCAACACTTCCACGGTTACCAGCTTGGTGTAGGGGTTTTTTCCGGGGGGCTCGCCAGCCACCCAGTAGTCAGGACTGTGGTGGAGGATGGTGAGCTGGCAACGCTCCAAAAGGGCGCGGATGGCTTCGCTCAACTGCTCGGCCGAGCCCGTAAGCTGGGCAGTGCAAGAATATCGAGCCATAGGACAGCAAGTCACCACGGCTATCTTACCATCAAGTTTTTGGCTCCTGCAGCCAAAGGCAAGCAAAATTGGGCTCGAGAGTACTCTGCTCCGGCTCTGCCAGTTCTAACTGGGAGAAAATGAACTGGGCTAAAAAAACATAAGGAGCCCCTTCCAGAGCTCTCGCCGGGGAAGTTGCGATGTCTAGGATTTCCCCTCTAGCCCCTTCTCTCTTGCTGCTGGGATCCCTTGCTCTAGCTTGGATAGGCGTGGCTTCTGCCCAAGCGCGGCCTTTTCAACCGGGCGATCTGGATGGGGATGGCCGTTTGACGGTGCAGGATCGTAACCTGTTGGGGGCCTATTTGCGGGGGGAGCAGGGGTTGACCGACAACCAGATCCTGGCTGCCGATGTCGATCAGGACGGGCGGATTACGGAAGCCGATTGGCAGGTTCTGCAGCAGCGCCTTCAGACAGCTACGGAAGCTCCCACCGGACAGGTGCAGTTGGATTCTGCCTACTCTGGGCAGGTGGTGGACCGCCTCACAGGGCAGCCCTTGGCTGGGGTGGAGGTAGCCATCCCAGGGGCAGGGATTGCAGTGCGCACCGATGCCCAGGGGCGGTTTCGCCTGCCAGGGCCGCTGCCGGCAGAAGAGATTTTGGTGGCGCGGCTGGAGAACTATTTGCCCTATTCCCAGAGCACAGGCAACGGACAGATCGGCCGGGATCGACCTCTGCAGTTGCAGTTGGAGCGCTGGGATCCCAACACTACGCTGGTGCTGGAGGCCAATGTCATTCGCCTCGGCGATAACCGGTATTCGCCCGAGTCGGCGGCTGCCAGCCAGTTTCTAGGGCCTGCCCAAGCGGTAGAGATGACCCGCTCCTTCACCTTGGAACGCCTGCCGCCTCGCCCACCGGTTTTGCGGATTGGATCCCTGATTGGGTTGGATACTGCCGCTGCCTATCGGGCTGGTCAATCCCGGATCCCTAGCGCCAACATGTCCCCTCTACAAGTCCTTCTGAATGGGGTGGAAGTTGAGCAAGTTCAGCTAGGAGGAGACGACCTGCGCATCCCCCTGCCGCTGCAGCACTTGCGCCTAGGTTCAAACACCGTAACGCTGCGCACTGGCAAAACTTGGGTTCAGACAGGCGGGATCGTCAGCGGCCCCCGTGTCAGTATCCCTCTTTTTGGTGGATCCCTGCAAATTCTACTGCCGCTAGGAGGTAACCCCCTCAGCCAGCAGGGTGGAGCGTGGGTGGATTACGACGATGTGCAGTTAGCCAACGTCACGATTGAGCTCCGCAACTAACCTAACTTGCGCTGGCTAGGGATCCTGGCCAAAGCCCTTCCGAAAGGGCAGATGGCCTGCTGTTACCTCTGCCCCAGCACCTACGGAGAGGATTCCCAACATTTGCGGGTGCGTTATGTCAGCGTCGAAGGGGATGCTTCGAGGACGTGTCTGCAGGTCGCAAGCTCATTCGCCACAGCTTCATCCGCCCCGCCCGCCCATCGAACGTGAAACCCACCCTTGGGCCGTGACCGTACGGCGGCATCCGGAGTTCACCTGCCCCAGCTTGCCCAGACAGGCCACGGCTGTTGCGGGGAGAGAGGCGGATAGCTACCCTATCGAGAGGACAGGTTCCTTTGCCGACGGCCAGCCTGGGCCTATGGACAGGAAGCAAGCGCTGAGTAGGGTAGTTCTCTCTGGTGTGGCTCTTGCCAGCTCAGCGCTTCTAGCTGCCTGTGGCCGAGATCCTGGCCCTTGGCTCCACCAGTTTGGCACCCCTTCCTCCGACGAGGCGCGCGCCCTTGCTGAGGACGGGCAGGGGAATGTCTGGGTGGCAGGGATCACCGAAGGAAGCCTTCCCGGCCAAAGTTCTGCGGGGGGCAGTGACGTTTTCTTGCGCAAGTACAACGCCCAGGGCCGAGAGCTCTGGACGCGGCAGTTTGGTACCCCTGCTTCGGACGAGGTTGTTGCCCTGGCAGTGGACAGGAGGGGGAATGCCTGGGTGGCAGGGATGACCCACGGTGCCTTCCCTGGCTACAGCAATGCCGGCGAAGAAGACATCTTCCTGCGCAAGTACGATCCCCAAGGCAGAGAGCTCTGGACGCAGCAGTTGGGTAGCGCTGGGCCTGACCAAGTCGTTGCCATCGCTGTGGATGGCAAGAGCAACGTCTGGGTTGCAGGAACAGGGGCAGGCAAGAGCTTTGTGCGCCAGTACAACGCCGACGGCAAGCCGCTTTGGGTCCGCGAGTTGGGAGCCCACCAGCAGGTCGCTGCCCTGGCTGCCGATGGGGCAGGAAACCTCTGGATAGCCGGATTCGTCCACGACCGCGCAAGAGCCGGTGGCTTTGTCTGCAAGCACGATCCCAGTGGCAACCAGGTTTGGATGCGCCAGTTTTCCCACCGAGGAGGCGACGGCGCTCTTTCCGTGGCCGTGGGAGGGGAGGGGAAGGTTTGGGTGGCAGGCTACGCCCAGGGCAAGAATCCGTCCAAGGCCTATGAGGTCTTCGCCCATCAGTACGATCTGTACGGCAACGAGCTCTGGAGCCGCCAATTTGCAGGTGGGCAAGGGGAGCGCGTCCTAGCCATTGCTGTGGATGGGAGTGGAAGGATTTGGGTAGCAGGCCACACGCAGGGGTCTTCCTCGAGGCGCAGCGACGCCTTTGTCCGACTTTACGAGACCAACGGCGGCGAGCTCTGGCGCCATCAGTTTGGCAGCGCCGACTTCGACTGGATCCAGGCCATTGCTGTAGGCCAAGAGGGCAACCTCGTGGTGGCAGGCGTAACCTGGGGATCCCTTGCCGACCAGTCCCATGCTGGGATGAAGGATGTCTTTGTGCGCAAGTACGGTCGTTAGTCCGGGGTCATTTTCCTGGAGCAGGATCCGGCTCCCCTTGTGGTTCTTTCGGCAGCCGATACAGATCTCACAGCTAAACAGGTGTCAGTTGCAGAAAGCTACGCCGTGCTAGGCTCTAGGCGTGCGGCTTTGGTTGCAAGGGGAGAACTTGAGAGAGAAAAAAGGGTGTCTAGGATAGCTCTTTTAGGAGCCTTAACTTCTTTTGCTGGTTCAACTTTCTGGGGAGCCTGCAGTTTCTTTCCAATCGATTTAGGTTTAGCCAGCCGTTCAACCGATTTGGGTTCAACCGAGTGGATCCGCCAGTTCGGAACCCCTGCGGATGAGGGGGCTGAGTCTGTTGCTGTCGATGGGCAGGGGAACGTTTGGGTAGCGGGATACACTGAGGGAGCCCTTCCCGGCCAGTCGAGCGCTGGCGGTCAAGATGCCTTTGTGCTCAAGTACAGTCGCTAGTCAGGACGTACCTTGAGAAAGGTTTCATGAGGGTCACCTAGCGCCAGGGTCATGCACCGAATAGCAGCTTTACCCGGAGGATGGGATCCCACCCAGTCCGGGGTTATTTTTCTGGAGCAGGATCCGGCTCCCCTTGTGGTTCTTTCGGCAGCCGATACGGATCTCACCGCTTTGAGCGCAGCTCTTTCGCTCTTGCCCCAAGACTTCCCGGAGGTGCGGGCTGCCAATCTCTTGCACTTGCAGCAGCCCCTGAGCATCGACGACTACGCCGAGAAGGTATTGCAGCAAGCTCAAGTTATCCTCATTCGCCTGCTGGGGGGAAGGGCCTACTGGAGCTACGGCCTAGAGGTGGCCAAACAGGTGGCAGCCGACGCGGGATCCACCCTAATCGTCATTCCCGGCGATGACCGCCCTGATTGGGATCTGGTGAGCCATTCCACTGTGCCTCTAGGGGTGGCGGATCGGGTGTGGCGGTACTGGCTGGAGGGGGGAGCGGAGAATGTGGCGGCCTGTCTGCTGTTTCTAGCCAGGGAATTTTTGGGGCGCCAATATCCCGTGCCGGATCCTCAAGTGTTGCCTCGCCTGGGGGTCTACCACCCTCCTGTCGCTCTGCCGGCCCCTTCCCCAGCTCCCAAGGTGGGGATTTTGCTCTACCGGGCCCATGTTTTAGCGGGAAACACCCAGCCCATCGATGCTTTGGCCAGAGCCCTGCTGGAGCGAGGGTTGCAGCCCTTTTGCCTTTACACCTATAGCCTTCAAGATCCGGACTTGCCTCAAGCCCTTCGGGATCACTTTGGCGGCCAGATTGAGGTGTTGCTCAATACCACCAGTTTTTCGCTAGCGCGCTTGGACAGCCAGCAGCCCGATGTGAAACTATGGCAGGAGTTGGATGTCCCCGTTTTGCAGGTCATCCTCAGCAGTGGACCCCGGCAGAGCTGGCAGGACTCGACGCGGGGCTTGGGGCCGAGGGATCTGGCCATGAATGTGGCTTTGCCCGAGGTGGATGGGCGCATTATTAGCCGCGCCATTTCCTTTAAAGCCGTTCAACAGCGGGATCCCCGCTTGCAAACGGAAGTCGTGGCCTATGAGGCGGTGCCGGATCGGGTGGAGTTTGTAGCCGATCTAGCAGCCAACTGGGTAAAACTGCGGCGCACTCCCCCTCCCCAGCGGCGACTGGCTTTGGTTTTGGCCAACTACCCTAGCCGGGATGGACGCCTGGCCAATGGAGTTGGGTTGGATACGCCAGCTAGCTGTGTCGAGATCCTCAAGGCCCTGAAAGACAACGGCTACCAAGTGGGCCCCCTGCCCCAGAGCGGCGATGAGTTGATTGGCTGGCTAACCCAAAGCCAGACCTATGACCCGCTGGGATCCCTGCGGCCGGCTCGGCAATGCCTTTCCGCTGACCTTTACCGCGAGTGGTTTGCCCGCTTGCCGGAGCCCATCCAAACCGACCTCGTCCGGCAATGGGGGGATCCGCCCTCTCAGGATATTCCCGTGGTGGGACTGCAGCTAGGGCACGTTTTTGTCGGCATCCAGCCGCCGCGGGGCTACGACCGGGATCCTTCTTTGAACTACCACGCCCCAGATCTGGTGCCCCCGCATGAGTACCTAGCCTTTTACCTGTGGCTGCGGCAGGTCTTTGGCGTGCAGGCGGTGGTGCATGTGGGCAAGCACGGCAACTTAGAATGGCTGCCCGGCAAGGGATCCGCCCTTTCCTCTACCTGCTACCCGGAGATTGCCCTGGGGCCCCTGCCCCACTTTTACCCTTTTATCGTCAACGATCCAGGGGAAGGATCCCAGGCCAAGCGGCGAGCCCAAGCCGTGATTATCGACCACCTCACCCCGCCCCTCACCCGCGCCGAGCTGTACGGCCCCTTGGCGGAGTTGGAACGGCTAATGGATGAGTACGTGCAGGCCCAACAGTTGGATCCCAGCCGCTGCCCCCTCATTCGCGCCCAGATTGAGGAGCTGGTCCGCTCAGAGCACCTGGATCCTCTGTTCAATCTGGAAAAAGAGGAAGATTGGAACCGCCTGGATGGCTATCTCTGCGAGCTCAAAGAATCCCAAATCCGGGACGGGCTGCACATCTTTGGCCGCATGCCCAGCGGCGAGCAACTGGTAGATCTTCTGGTGTCCCTAGCCCGCTACCCCGGCCATGGACAGCTGGGCCTCACCCAAGCCATTGCCCGCGACTGGGGATGGGACTGGGATCCCTTGACCGCCGACCTGACGGATCCCTGGCCGGACAAGCCATAGCCTAGCCCAGCTTCTCCAAGCGGGCCTGCAAGAGCTGCATCTGGGCCTCCAGCTCCGCCAGTTGCTTGCGGCTAGCCTGCACCACTTCGGGGTTGGCGCGGCTCAAGAAGTTGGGGTTTTCCAGGCGAGTGCGGATCCCTTGGGCTTCTTTTTCCAGTTTGGCTAGGTCTTTCTGCAGCTTGGCCCGCAGCGCCTCCACGTCCACCAGCCCTGCCAGGGGCACCAGCACCTGCACCGTGCCCACCACGGCCGCCGCCACCTGCCTGGGCTCCGTGGCCAGGGATCCTGCAATCTCCAGCGACTCAACCTTGGCCAGCTCGCGGATATAGGCCTGGGCGGCGGTGAGAATCCGCTGCTCTTCAGGATCCTCGGTAACCAGCAGGGCAGTGATGGTCTGATGGGGCTTGAGGCCAGCTTCCGCTCGCAGGTTGCGCAGGCTGGTGATGACTTGGGTGACCAAGCCAAACTCCCGCTCCAGTTGGGGGTTAACCCAGCTAGGGTCAGGGGTGGGATAGGGCTGCACCGAGATGGAAGTAGTCTGGTTAGCCTGGGTAAGCAGTTGCCAGACTTCTTCGGTGACGTGGGGCATCCAGGGGTGGAGCAGCCGGAGGATGGTCTCTAGCACCTTGGCCAACACCTGCTGCACCGTGCGCTTGGAAGCGAGGTCTTCTCCCCGCAGCCGAGGTTTAGCCAGCTCGATGTACCAGTCACAAAAGTCGTCCCAAATTAGGGAATACAGAAGCCGCGCCCCCTCGCCCAGGCCGTAGGCTTCCAGCTCCTCGATCACTTGGGTGGCTGTGGAGTGCAGCCGGGAGAGGATCCAGCGATCGGCCAGCTCCAGCGCTTCCGGGGCAGGGGATCCCAGTTGGGCGGGGGTCTGTCCCTCCAAGTTCATCAACACAAAGCGGGAGGCGTTCCAGATCTTGTTGGCAAAGTTGCGGGCTGCCTCCACGCTGGCGCTCTCGCCGGTTTTGCGGTCGTAAGCCAAGCGGATATCCTGCCCAGCCCCCACCACTTCCCTGACCAGAGCGTAGCGCAGGGCATCGGTGCCGTACTTGTCCAAGAGCTCGATGGGATCGATGCCGTTGCCCTTGGACTTGGACATCTTCGCCCCGTGCTCGTCCCGCACCAGGCCGTTGATGTAGACATCTTTGAAGGGGATCTGGCCGGTAAACTGCACCCCCATCATGGCCATGCGGGCCACCCAGAAAAAGATGATGTCGAAGCCCGTCGACATCAGGGAGGTGGGGTAGTAGCGCTTGAAGTCCTCTGTCTCGTCTGGCCAGCCCAGCGTGGAAAAGGGCCACAGAGCCGAGCTAAACCAGGTGTCCAAAACATCGGGATCCCGCTCCAGCCGCTCAACTTCTGGACCAAACTTCTCCCGCGCCTTGGTCCAGGCTTCCTCCTCATTGCGGGCCACCACAAAAACCTGGGGATCCTCAGGGAGCTGGCCGTTGATGACCGGATACCAGGCTGGGATCTGGTGCCCCCACCACAGTTGTCGCGAGATGCACCAGGGGCGCAGCTTCTCCAGCCAGCCCGTGTAAACCTTGGTCCAGCGCTCCGGAATAAAGCGGGGGTTGTGGTGTTCCCGCTCCTCCTGCAAGCAACGAGCGGCCATCCCCGAGACATCGCAAAACCACTGGATGGAGAGCAAAGGCTCAATGGGCACACCCCCCCGGTCGCTATAGGGCACGGTGTGGGTGTACTCTTCCACCTTCTCCAGCAGGCCGTGCTCGGCAAACCACTGCACCACCTTCTCGCGGGCCACAAAGCGATCCAGGCCAGTGAAGGGATCCCCGTTCTCGTTGAGGGTGCCGTCCTTGTTGAGGATGTTGATCAAGGGCAACTGGTGGCGCTGGCCCATCTCAAAGTCGTTGGGGTCGTGGGCTGGGGTAACCTTGACGCATCCAGACCCAAAGGTGGGATCCACATACTCGTCGGCAATGATGGGGATAAGGCGATCCTTGATGGGCAGCCGAATGAACTGGCCGATGAGATGGCGGTAGCGCTCGTCTTGGGGGTTGACCGCCACGGCTGTATCCCCCAGCATTGTCTCAGGGCGGGTGGTGGCCACCACCAGGTACTGGCTGGGGTCGGCGGCCAAGGGGTAGCGGAAATGCCAGAGGTGGCCCTTGACCTCTTTGTTGTCCACCTCGATGTCGGAGACCGCCGACTGGGTGGCCGGACACCAGTTGACCAGATACTCGCCCCGATAGATGAGCCCTGCTTCGTAGAGGCGGACAAAGGCTTCTGTAACGGCTCGGCTCAGCCCCTCATCGAGAGTAAAGCGATCCCGTGTCCAGTCCAGCGACAAGCCCAGCCGCCGCAGTTGGCTTTTGATGGTGCCCTGCGACTCCTCCTTCCAAGCCCAGGCCCGCTCTAGAAAAGCCTCGCGGCCCAGGTCAAAGCGGCTCTTGCCCTCCTGGCGCAGTTGGTTTTCCAGAATGGTGTGCACGGCAATGCTGGCATGATCCGTGCCCGGCAGCCAGAGGACGTTGTAGCCGCGCATGCGCTTGTAGCGCACCACCACATCTGGCAGGGTAAAGGCAAAGGCATGGCCCATGTGCAGGCTGCCCGTAACATTGGGCGGGGGCAGCACCATGCTGAAGGCTTCCCCCGGCGCCTTGGGATCCGCCACGTAAAACCCCTTTTCCTCCCAAAAGCGCTGCCACTTGGGCTCGGTCTCAAAGGGGTTGTACTGGCTGGGCAGGTTG
>NZ_JANSHR010000037.1:0-1219 GCF_047461675.1 Synechococcus sp. R70.1 | reverse complement strand
AAAGCGCTGCCACTTGGGCTCGGTCTCAAAGGGGTTGTACTGGCTGGGCAGGTTGGCGAGGGAAGGTGCAGCAGTCATGCGGGGGCTGGGTTGCTCAAGGGACTACCCTAACTAGGTTAGCAAGCTTACTCCCAGCCGTCGGGCTCTTTTGGGGAGGTGGGCTTTCTGGGGATCCCTCTTGACCCTGTAGTTAGCTACAGGGTTTAGGCTAAGAGAGCTTCTGGAGAGAGGGTAGAGAACCCGGCATGTCTGAGCTGCTGCGGGTGGGTCAGGTAGCCGAGAAGTTGGGCATCAGCCCCCAAACCCTCTACTTCTACGAGCGCCTGGGGCTCATCCCCAAGCCCCGTAGGACAGAGGGGGGCTACCGCCTCTACGGAGAAGCTGAGCTGGAGCGGCTAGCTTTCATTGCCCGCGCTAAGGCTTTGGGACTTACCCTGGCCGAGATCAAAGAATTGCTCCTGCTTCAGGAGAACGGGCAAGCCCTGCCCTGTTGGCAGGTGTACGTAAAGCTAACCGAAAAACTAAGACAAATCGACAAGTCAATTGCCCATCTCCAGGAACTTAGAGGGGAGTTATCGACACTCATTGAAAAGTGTCAACAAAAATTTTCTGAGCAGGAGAAAAGTTCCTCTTGCGCTATCTTTCAACAACGGCTCGATAACCCATGACAAAAGAACCCCTTGTCCCATTTTCTGCTAATGCTTGGCAGCCCTTGTGTCCAAAGAGCGGGGAGCAAGGGATCCCGATTCAACTGATTACGCTGAAGAGCCTTCTGTCTCCTACAGCTTTGGAGCAACTTAATGCTAACGCCAGCTATGCGTTTTGTCGGGATCCCCTTTGCCCCGTCGTCTATTTTTCTGAGGAAGGTCAGAGCTTTGGGGTTGACGACCTCAAGGTTCCCGTCTTTCAAAAAGAAAGTGGCAAGGACGTGCCTGTCTGCTACTGTTTTGGATGGACGCGCCGGCGCATTTGGCAAGAGCTCCAGGGATCCAAAACGCCCCAGGCTATTCTCGAGGAGATTGCCGACCACATCAAAGCCAGGGGCTGTGGCTGTCAGGTGAACAACCCGCAGGGATTTTGCTGCCTGGAAAACGTCAGACAAGTCATCTTGGAGATGCAGCAAAGGAAGGCTGAGGAACAAAACCCGATTATTGGCTGAAATAGGCGTTGAGCCATTCCAGACATTCCATAAAGTAAAACACCAGCGGCCCGGTAAAGA
>NZ_JANSHR010000036.1:0-40967 GCF_047461675.1 Synechococcus sp. R70.1 | reverse complement strand
AGACACCCTGATATTCCGAATGTCCCCAATGACAACGGTCTGGACGCCCCTTGCACACAGCGTCGAGACCAGTCTTGTAGTTTGCTTGTGCAGAATATCTTGGATTTGCCTATTCAACCTGGCCAACTGCTTCCGTTTGGAACGAAGCAACTGCCGATGTCGCCGAGAACCACGCTTTTTCCTATCGATCAGTCTCGATAACTTGGCCTTCAGCTTGTTCTGGTAGCGGCGCTTGGAACGAAGCAGCCTGCCATTGGCGATGTCGGTATTCTCCCCATCGTGGGCAACGGCCAGGTGAACCTCGCCCAGATCCACACCAGCGACACCGCCCTCTTCCTTCTCTCCTTTGGGCGGCGCATCAACTATCTTGTAGCAAGCCCGCAACTCATACTGCTTGCCGTCCCAGCCGATTTCTACCCAGACAGGCGTATCCCAAGCCCAAGGGATCACCAACGGCTCTTTACCCCTCCCGTTCGACAACCGCAACTTTCCATCTACAACCTTGATGGCTGAGGACTTCCACTGGATTTTGTAATAGTACCGTCGGCGTCGAGGTGGACGAGCATTGGGATCAGTTTTGCGGCGTTCTCGCCACGACTTCAGAGAGGCAAAGAAGCTTTGCACTACCGCGTCTGCGCTATGGGCATGCAGCCGGTTTTCAGGATCACTGGGAAACCAACGCATGAGGGTGGCAGGCTTCAACCACAGCCCTTTCTTGCAAACGACCCGCCAAAAACTGACGAGTGTCTTGGAGTACAGCTTGCCTGCGGCTCTGCTCAAAAGTTGCAGTTGGTCTGAAACTCCCAGCTTGAGCTTGCGGACAAAGTACATGCAAAGTTGTCCTTCTGCTATCTAGAGAGCATCATACAAAAAGCCGCCCTCAACGGCAGGGCTTCAAACCCAGTTCTCTTGGTCAAATGCGCGTACGAATGCACTGGCGAATGCGGAGATTGGACTGGTCCAGGTTGGCAAACCCACTTAGAAGCGTGCCCCGACCGTCTAAAAGCAGCAGGGCGGCCTGGCGGCGAAAATCGATCCCGGGTAGCACTTCGGCGGCGATCTCCTGCAGCTTCTGGATGGCTGCCCCCTCGAAATCAACCGAGACATGGACAAACGGAGAAGCCAAGCGGGGATCTGTCGGCACGCTCTCGCGGATGGCCTGCAGAACCAGGTCTCGCACCAGCTGCAGCCCTCTGCCATCGATCAACACAACCTGGCGCAGCCGAGGGTTGTGCCCAAACTCCAGGGCCAAACTTGTGGAGAGGGCCTCTGCTTGGGAGCGGGTTTGGCGGTTGGTTAAGATCAGCGCCTGCAGGCCGTGGTAGCTGCCTAGGTCAAGGGGATCCCCGGAAATGCTTTCCAGCCTGAGGTCAAGGGATACGTTGGGGCTGCCGTTGCTGGGGCAGTTGCCAGCTTGAGCTGGAGCCAACGGGCCCAAGAAGAGGAGAGCAAAGGTAGCAACCCCACAAGCGACAAGTCTTTTTGGAAAAGCAAGCAGGCAGCCGCAGCCAAGCAAAACTCGTTTCATAGCAGCAAGTTCTGGGGTGGGCTGGCCAAATCTTAACCAATCTTCATCTTTGGCCCTGGCGCTCCTGGTTGGGCTTCCCACCCCCCTTGGGTTGCCAGCCTGGGCCCATAATGGAAAGCAGTCTCTCGGGGGCGGCAATAAATATGGCTTCTAGCTCCTTGTTGGATGGCCTCAATCCCTCCCAACGCCAAGCGGCGCAGCACTTTTGTGGCCCTTTGCTGGTGGTGGCGGGGGCAGGTTCCGGCAAGACACGCACCCTCACCCACCGCATTGCCTACCTCATCCGCCACTATCGGGTAAATCCAGAGGAGATTTTGGCCGTTACCTTCACCAACAAGGCCGCTCGCGAAATGAAGGAGCGCATCGAGCAGCTTTTTGCCGAGCAGGAGGCGCAGGAACAATTTGGGATCCCTTTGGCGCAACTGGAGCCTGCTCAGGCCACCCGGCTGAAATCCAGTGTTTACCACCGTTGGATTAAACCCCTTTGGATCGGCACGTTTCACAGCCTATTTGCCCAGATTCTGCGCCTGGAGATTGAAAAATATCGGGATCTCAAGGGACGCAGGTGGACTCGCCACTTCTCAATCTTTGACGAGTCTGACGCCCAATCTTTGATTAAAGAAATTGTCATCAAGCAGCTTAACTTGGATGAGCGCCAGTTTGATCCCAAGTTGGTGCGCTATGCCATCAGCAAGGCCAAAAATCAGGGCTGGACCCCTGCGGATCTGGAACGCCACCAGCCCAATTTCCGCGGCCGCGTCCTAGCTCAGGTTTACGAGCTCTACGAAGATCAACTGGCGGCCAATAATGCCCTCGACTTCGACAACTTAATTTGGATCCCGGTGCAGCTTTTCCGCCAAAACGAGCAGGTTTTGGCCTACTGGCACCAGCGCTTTCGGCACATCTTGGTGGACGAATACCAAGATACCAACCGCACCCAGTACGAACTCATCCGGCTGCTAGTTACCAATGGGGAGAGCTGCCGCTCCAAGTGGGACTGGACCAATCGCTCCATCTTTGTGGTGGGTGATGCGGATCAAAGTATCTATCGCTTTCGCGGGGCAGATTTTACCATTTTGCTCGAGTTTCAAGAGACCTTTGGCGATGGCCTTCCAGACGACGAAACCCACACCATGGTGAAGCTGGAGGAAAACTATCGCTCTACAGCTACTATTTTGGAGGCAGCCAACGTCTTGATCGAGAAAAACACGGAGCGCATCGATAAAATTCTCCGGCCAACTCGCCCTCCAGGCCATCCTATCGTTTGCTACCAGGCGGAGGACGAGATGGCAGAGGCTGAGTTTGTGGTCAACACCATTCGCAAGTTACACAGCCAAAATCCCAACTCTTCCTGGGGAGATTTTGCCATCCTCTACCGCACCAACGTCCAATCTCGCCCTTTTGAGGAGGTTTTGCTGCGGTGGGGGATCCCCTACACAGTGGTGGGCGGGCTGCGATTTTACGAGCGCAAGGAAATTAAAGATGTGCTGGCCTACTTGCGGGCTGTGCTCAACCCTGCCGACTCCTTTAGTCTGCTGCGCATTATCAATGTGCCGCGGCGGGGTATTGGCAAATCCACTTTGGACAAACTAACCGAAGCAGCAACTGCCCTCAATGTGCCTTTGTGGGCCATCCTCTGCGACGAGGCTGCTGTAACCAAGCTAGTGGGGCGCTCCGCCAAGCCGGTTATCCAGTTTGCCCAGTTCATCGAACATTGGCACAAACAAGTAGCGCAGGTTTCCGCTGCTACCCTTTTGCAAGAATTGCTGCGGGATTCTGGGTATCTAGCAGATCTCAAGGCCCAGGGCACGCCAGAGGCTGAGGAGAGAATTGCCAACGTGATGGAGCTCTACAACGCCGCTTGTCAATTTGAGGAAGAAGAGGAGGATCCCAGCCTCGAGGCTTTCTTGAGCGCTGTCTCTTTGGCTGCGGATTTGGACAATCTGGAGGAAGGGGCCGAGAAAGTTGCCTTGATGACGTTGCACACTTCCAAAGGACTGGAGTTCCCCGTGGTCTTTTTGGTGGGGTTGGAACAGGGTCTGTTTCCCAATTTCCGCACCCTGGAGGATCCGGCTGCTTTGGAAGAAGAACGGCGCCTTTGCTACGTAGGCATTACCCGCGCCCGCGAGCAATTGTTTCTCTGCTACGCCAGCAAAAGACGCCTCTACGGCAACTGCGAGCCTGCCATCCCCTCTCTATTTTTGAGTGAGCTGCCGCACAACCTGATCCAGTGGCAGAGAGGCGGCCTGCTGCAACCTCGCAGGGTAGCTCAACCCAGAGAGGCGGCTACTGGCTGGGAGGGATCCCAGCGCTGGGCGGTGGGAGACCGTTTGCAACACCCCAAATTTGGCCAGGGGCAAATTACTCACATCTTTGGCAGCGGCGACCAGGTTACCTTAGCTGTGAGGTTTCCCGCGGTGGGCCAAAAAATTTTGGATCCCCGTATTGCACCCATCCAAAAGCTCAGCTAGCGCTCTGGTCCAAAACGACTTTGGCAGCTTAACTGGGCAGGTCGTCTTTGCATCTGACCTGGGGGCATTGGCCGATGCAGGACTTGGGATCTGGCAAATAACTTCATAGACTAGAGCAAAGGGCTCATCGCCATGGTTTTGCTGCAACCAAAGCCGCCCCTGTGATCCCGGTTCGCCTGACCTTACGCAACTTTCTCTGCTACTCTCAGGCGGTTTTGGATCTGCGCGGGATCCACACCGCTTGCATTTGTGGTCCCAACGGGGCGGGCAAATCGGCTTTGCTTGATGCCCTTACCTGGGGCCTCTGGGGCCAGAGCCGGGCCAGCAACGACAGCGATCTCATCCGCAAAGGAGCTAGCGAAACCTGGGTGGAGGTGATCTACCGCTCGCGCGGACAGACCTACCGCGTCCTGCGCAGCCGCCACCTCTCGGGGGAGGGATCCCTGGAGTGGCAAATCCAGATTGGAGAAAGCGAGGGCCAAGCCCGTTGGCGCAGCCTTACCCGCCGGGGCCTGCGCGCCACTCAAGAGGCAATTGAAAGTCAGCTTGGCCTTGACTACGACACCTTTCTCCACTCCGCCTACCTGCGCCAGGGACAGGCCGATGCCTTTACCCTAAAGCGCCCCGGCGAGCGCAAGCAGGTCTTGGCGGACATGCTCAAGCTGGGCCAGTACGACTTGCTGGCCGAGCGCTGCCGCGAACAGGCCCGCAGCGCCAAGCTCAGAGCCGACCTGCTCCAAGAGCGCCTGCGCAAGCTGGAGCAACACCCCACCGACCTCGAGCAAATCCAAACGCAACTGGAGCAGCTTCAGCAACGGCAAACCCATCTGCAACAGCTCTTGGTGCAGCAGCAGCAGGAGTTGCAGGCTCTAGAGCGCGCCTACGAACATCGCCGCACCCTCCAGGAGCGGTACCAGCAGCTTGCCCACCATGTGCACAAGCTCAGCGCCAACCTGCACCACACCGAGCAGCAGTGGCGAGCGCAGCGGCAGCAGCTTTTGCAGTTGGAAGAGCTGGTTGCCAAAAGCGAAGAGATCCAGGCCGGCTACGAACGCTATCAAGCCCTGATGGCGCAGGATCGCCATCTCCACCATCTCTTCCAGCAGCAACAACAGCTGGTGCAGGAACGCCAAAAGCTGCAGGCCCAACAGGCCGAGCAACAGCGGCAATACCTGCAGAGGATGCAACAGCTGCAACAG
Organism: Synechococcus sp. R70.1; assembly: GCF_047461675.1. Classification (NCBI taxonomy): domain Bacteria; kingdom Bacillati; phylum Cyanobacteriota; class Cyanophyceae; order Synechococcales; family Synechococcaceae; genus Synechococcus; species Synechococcus sp. R70.1. The sequence goes on along the minus strand of NZ_JANSHR010000036.1, from coordinate 35,769 downwards.
GAATTGGCTGCCTGCCAGGTCCAGGCTCAGGCCGATGCCCAACTCCTGGCCGAACAGGAGCGCATTGAAAACGCCCTGTACCACTACCGGCAGGCCTATGAGCGGCTGCAGAGCTTGAACGAGGCTCAGGCTCAAGCGGCCACCCTCCTAGAGCAACAACGGCACTGGCAGGAGGAGATCCGCCGCGAGCGGGAACGCCTGCAAGCCCGCCTCCAGTTCCTCAAGCAGCATCTGCAAAGCCAGGAGAGCCTGGCCCAACAGCAGCAGCAACTGGCCGAGAAAATTGCCGCCGGAGCAGCGGCCCTGGCCGAGCTGGAACGGCAGCGCCTCTACCAGCAGCAGGTGCTGGAAAAAATCCAAGAGCGCCGCCTCTTTGTGCAGAAGCTGCAGGAGCGGCAGCGGGTTCTCCAGCAGCAGTGGCAACAGGAGGAGGAGCACTGCCGCCTGCTAGAGGATCCCTGGGAAACTTTCCCCCTCCAGAAGGATCCGAATTGCCCAGGCGCTGACCCTCCTGAACCCGGAGAGCCCTACTCTGTCCCTGCTTTGGCGGGAGTGAAGGCCGTGGCAGACAAAGCCACCCCCGAAGCAGCCTTCTCGGAGCAGCCTGCTGCGCCCGCACCGCCCGCCCCAGGGCTGGCCACGCCAGGATCCCAGCTCTGGGTTTGCCCCCTCTGCGCTCGCCCCCTCAGCCCCCCTTTGAGGGCGGTGGTGCTGCAAAAACACCGCCAGCGCCAAGAGGAGATTGCCGGCGAGCTCTTTGTCATTCGCGAGCAACTGGCGGTGGCCGACCGGGAGATCGGGCTGTTGCAAGAAGAAGCTCAGCGTCTTGGCCAGGAATTGGCCACCTGGGACGAGCGGCTGCACCTCCAGGGGCGCCTGCAACAGCAGTGGGAGGCCGAGCAGGAGCGTCGTCGGCAGCTGGAGGCCTGGCGACTAGAAGCGGCAGAACTGGAGCAGCTCCTCAGCCAAGAAGCCTACGCCCAAGAGGCACGGCAGCAGCTTGCCCAGATCCAGCAGTCCCTGCAGCAGCTGGGCTACGACGAGCGGGAACACGCCCTGCAACGAGCAGAGCTGGAGCGCTGGCGCTGGGCCCTGGGCCGCTCCCAGGAACTGCGCAAAGCCCAAGAGCGCCGCCCTCGCCTGGACGAGCAAATCGCCTCCCTGCAAGCGCAGCTGGAAGCCCTGCGGCAGACAGCCTCCTCTGCTGCTCTGGCGGAACGGCTGGCCCAGATCGAGCAGGCGCTGGACCACCTTGGCTATGACGGATCCCTGCACCAGCAAGTAAAAGCAGAGCTGGCCCAGGCGCAACTGTGGCCGGCCCGCCTGCAAGCCCTCCAGATGGCCTGCCAGGAGCTGCCAGAAGCAAGAGCCCGCAGCCAGGTCTTGGCCCAACGCCTACAGGAAAGCCGCCAGCAGCTTGCCCAGGCCACCCAAGAGCTGGAAGCACTACAGCGACAGCTGGCGGAGCAGCCCGAGGTCTCACCTACTCACCTGGAAGGGATCCGCCAAGCCCTGCAGGAGCACCGGCAAGAGCTAGATCAGGTGCTCTCTCAGCTTGGAGCGGCCCAACAGCGGTTGCAGCAAGCCCTTGAGCGACAAGCGGAGCAAGCCGAGCTGGAGCAGCAACTGCAGCAAGCCCGCCGCCAGCAGCAGGTGTACCAAGAGCTGGCCAACGCCTACGGCCGCAACGGCATTCCTGCCCTGATCATCGAAAACGTCCTGCCGGAGCTAGAAGCCCAGGCCAACCAGATCCTGGGCCGCCTCACCCAGCACCGCCTGCAACTCCGCTTTGTAACCCAGCGCTCGGGGCGACGTTCGGACAAGCTAATCGAAACCCTCGACATCCTCATCGCTGATCCCCGCGGCACCCGCCCCTACGAGACTTATTCCGGGGGAGAAGCCTTCCGCATCAACTTCGCCATTCGCCTAGCGTTGTCTCGCCTGCTCACCCAGCGCGCCGGCTCTGACCTGCAAACCTTGATCATCGACGAGGGGTTTGGATCCCAGGACGCCACCGGGCGGGCCCAGCTACTGGCGGCCATCAACGCCATTGCCTCCGAGTTTGCCTGCATCCTGGTCATTACCCACATCCCGAGCCTGCAAGATGCCTTTCCCTGCCGCATTGAGGTGCAGCCTTCTCCCCAGGGATCCCGCCTCTCCATTCGCAGCTAGTCGGCTGAGGATCCGCCAGCCTGCCTCTGCAGCCAGGGGCAGCTAAGGCTCTCCTGCTTGGGCTTTTGCGCAGGGGTCGGCAGCCCCCCTGTCGCTTTCAATCCTCGTCAGGGGATCCAGAGTAGAGATCTTCCAGGCGGCTGCGGGCTTCCTCCAGGCTGGTTGCGCGAATAACCAACAAAGGCTCTTCCGTCAGGTTGCCGTCCGCATCCAAGAGCTCCGGGTGGGGCGCCTGTCGGCGAGCGCGACGCGGTGAGGCCTTGGGCTCTTCTTTGCTTAGAGTTACTACGTTAACCACTAGGTTGCGCAGCGCCACAAAGGCAATGGCGACAAAAGCCATGAGGTAGAGGATCTGCAGCATCACGAGTCAGAGGAGTCAGAAGAGGGGTGAAGTTGGCGAAAGCGGCGGCCCAGCTCGGCGCACTCCATCAGCAGGCGATGCCATTTTGCCATCAGGGCCGGGTCAATGCCAACTTCATTGTCCGATAACCGATAGAGAGCTTCCGCTGCTTGTAACTCCGCTTGGGCAGCCAAGACCCGCTCCAGGAGGGACTGCTGCACTTCTGGGCTGATGAAGTCCAGGGTTTCTTCTTGCAAAAAGCGACGGCAGCGCTCAAACCAGTAGTGGTAGTCTTCTAGCAGCGGCCCCAGAATCTGCCGCAACAGCTTGGCTTTGCTCATGTCTGGGATCTCTTTGGATGAGAAGAATCTTAGCCGAACTTAACGTTCTCCCGCCAGGGATCCCTGGCTGGCCTCTAGCTGGGCTTCCATCTCCAGCATGAGGGCTTCGATCTGAGGCAGCAATTCCTGGGCTTGCTCTTGCCAGTAGCCCCGCTGGTGGGCCTCCAGCAGCCGCTCGCTCATATCCCGCAAGGCCCAGGGGTTGTGGCTTCGCAAAAACTGCTGCACCTGGGGATCCAATAGGTAGGCGCGGGCCACCCCGGCGTACATGAAGTCTGGCACGGCGTGGGTGGTGACATCGTAGGCAAAGAGATAGTCCAGTGTGGCGGCCATCTCAAAGGCGCCCTTGTAGCCGTGGCGCATCACGCCGGCAATCCACTTGGGGTTGACGACGCGGGCGCGATAGACGCGGTCGATCTCTTCAGCCAGAGTGCGGATCTTGGGGTTGTGGGGACGGGCGTGATCCCCGAAGTAGATCTGGGGGTTGCGGCCCTGGAGCGTTCGCACCGCTGCCACCATGCCCCCCTGAAACTGGTAGTAGTCGTCCGAGTCGAGGAGATCGTGCTCGCGGTTGTCTTGGTTGTGCAGGACAACTTGCAGACGGGCCAGTTGCCGCCGCAGCGCTTCGGGGGCTGGCTCTCCCTCCCCCTCGGCCCAGTAGGCGTAGCCGCTCCAGTTGAGGTAGGCGCGGGCCAGATCCGCTTCCGTTTCCCAGTTTTGCGCCTCGATCAGCCCCTGCAGACCGGCCCCGTAGGCCCCCGGCTTGGAGCCGAAGATGCGCAGCCGCGCTCGCTTGGCCGCTTCTGAGGGAGGGATCCCTTGCTCCTGCCAGTATTGGGTATCGGCTAGCACCTGAGCCCGCAGGGGGTTGTCGCTTTCCGGCTCCTCCAGAGCGGCCACGGCCTGCACGGCCCGGTCGAAGAGGGCAATCAGGTTGGGAAAGGCATCCCGAAAAAACCCAGAAATGCGCAGAGTTACATCCACGCGGGGACGTCCCAAGACCGCTACAGGCAGGATCTCGATATCCACCACCCGTCCCCCATCCCAGCGGGGCTTGACCCCCAAAAGCGCCAGCGCCTCGGCCCAGTCCTCGCCACCGGTTCTCAGGGTGGAAGTTCCCCACACGGATAGGCCCAGATGGCGGGGATATTCCCCCTGCTCTTGCACGTAGCGCTCCACCAGCCGCTCGGCAGCCAGCGAGCCAACCTGCCAGGCTGTCGGGGTGGGAATGGCGCGGATGTCCACCGAGTAGAAGTTGCGCCCAGTGGGCAACACCTCCACCCGGCCCCGCGTGGGAGCGCCGGAAGGGCCGCTGGGCACATAGCCGCCATTGAGACCGCGTAGGAGATTTTCCAGCTCCTGGGGAGTTTGCTGCAGGCGAGGGAGCAAGTCCCTCTCTATCCACTGCAGCACCTGGCTGGCTGCCGGCCCCGGCGGCGGATCGTAGGGGATCCCCTGCAGCCGTTGGGCAATCCAGCGGCGGGCCTGGGCCTCTAGGGCGGCTACCCCATCTCCGATGCGGCGGAAGTTCTCGCCCATGGAGCTAATTCCTCAAGTAAACGGCTGCTCCCAGGCCAACCAGCATTTCTTCGGGGGTAATTTTGCCATCTTGGTTGGTGTCGAGGGCATCGAAGACGCGATCTGCCCCCATCCACTCCTCGCGGGTGATGAAGCCATCCCCATCCAGATCGTAGAGGCGGAAGACATCCTGGGCGGCGTGGGTAATCGTCTCCTTGGCGCCCTCCAGCTTCTGCAGCCGCTCGGCGAGCAGTTTTTCCAGCACCTCCAGCGCCTTGGAGAAGCCCTGGATCCCTTCCTCCAGCTTTTCCGAGGCCATGCGGTTTTCCCGGTGCATCTGATCGAAGGTGGCTCGGTCCATCACCAGGCGGGGAATGTCCATTTTCTTGGCTTTTTCCGGATCCAGCTTGCGCTCCAGGTGGCCTTCGGTGTTTTGCAGCTCCGCTAGCAGAGGTGGCGAGATGGTGAGCAGGTCGCAGCCGGCCAGCTCGAGGATTTCCCCGATGTTGCGGAAGCTGGCGCCCATCACCTCTGTTGGGTAGTCGTATTTGCGCAGATAGTTGTAGATCTGGGTTACCGACTGCACGCCCGGGTCTTCGGCGGGCGGGTAGCTCTCCCGGCCGGTGTGTTTCTTGTACCAGTCGAGGATGCGACCCACGAAAGGCGAGATGAGGGTTACCCCCGCCTCGGCACAGGCAATGGCCTGGTGCAGGCCAAACATCAGGGTAAGGTTGCAGTGGATCCCTTCTTTTTCCAGGATCTCGGCAGCCCGGATCCCTTCCCAGGTGGCGGCAATTTTAATCAACACCCGCTCGGGATCCGCCCCTGCTGCCTTGTAGAGCTCGATGAGATGGCGGGCCTTGGCAACCGTAGCTGCCGTGTCGTAGGAGAGGCGGGCATCTACCTCGGTGGAGACGCGGCCAGGAATAATGGACAAAATGCGCACGCCAAAGGCCACCGCCAGTTGGTCGACGGCGTGGGCCACCACAGTTTTGAGGTCGGCTTTGGATCCCAGGTCTTGGCGAGCCTTGAGCAAAGTTTCATCGACAATGCCCTGGTACTGGGGCATTTGGGCGGCCGCTGTGATTAAAGAGGGATTGGTGGTGGCATCCCGCGGCTTAAAGGTCTCGATGGCATTGATATCCCCCGTGTCGGCCACCACGACGGTGATCTCTCGCAACTGCTCCAGCAGGCTCCTGCTCATACTCCCCTCCTTGGGCCTCGCGCTCCGCGGCACTTTGGCAACCTAGTCCCAGTGTCACCTATCTCAGTAGGGGATCCCGCTAGCCGTGAGATTGTCTTAATTCTCTTCCGCTCCCCCTCACGGGTCTTGCCGAGAAGGCTAAAATTCCATTAAGGCTTTTTCCCCTTTCTGCCCCTTTTTTTGCAGGTGTACGTCTTGCCTTGCTGTAAGGAGGGATCGTCGTGGCTACGGAGACCCTGGTTAAGCCTTCTGTAACCCCAAAGCACATGCCCATGTACCGGGTGTTGCTGCACAACGACGATGTCAACACCATGGAGTACGTGGTGCAGGTGTTGCTGAAGGTGATCCCATCCCTGCTGCCGCAGCAAGCCACCGAAATCATGCTGGAAGCCCACAACAACGGCGTTGCCGTGGTTATCGTGGTGCCGCGGGAACCTGCGGAGTTTTATTGTGAGCAGTTGCGCCAGCACGGCCTCACCAGCTCGATTGAGCCGGAACGCTAGTTAGGAGCAGCGTGGGTGGGCCTGCTGATTGCGAAACTCAAGGTTTTTCCCTTTCCGCTGCGCCTGTTGCTGTTTTTGGGAATCCCCCTCTTGGCCTGGCTGCCGTGGGTCGGGCTAGGGGGGGTTCTCTTTGGGCAAGACTACCTTTGGTTGCCGCTGTATGCCCTGCTACTCCTTTGGCTGTGGCAGTGGGGATCCGGGTTTGCCGCCTATGGCTTGGACAGTAGTTGGACTTGTCGGGCTGGGATCCTCTGGGGCTTGGGGATCGGTGCCGGGGGGCTTTTCCTGCTGTTTGGCCTGGAGGGGGCCCTGGGCTGGCTGAGCTGGAAGCCAGTGGAAGGGGGATCCCTGCTCGGCTATGGCTTGCTCGGGCTGGGGGTGGGCCTGGCAGTGGCGCTGGTGGAAGAGCTGGTGTTCCGCGGCTGGCTAGTGCAGGAAATGGCGTTGGACTACGGCTGGACAAGGGCGCTATGGGGATCCAGCTTTCTCTTTGCTTTGGCCCATTTCTTGAAGCCGCCAGCGGAGGTTCTTGCCACCTGGCCCCAGTTTCCAGGGCTGTGGCTGATGGGCCTGCTGCTGGCTCAGGCAAAAGTGTGGAACCAAAACAAACTAGGCCTCAGCCTGGGGCTGCACGCCGGCTGGGTGTGGGGCGTTACCTGGGTCAACAACTTAGCCTGGATCGAATACACCGGGAGGGCGCCAGCGTGGCTCACCGGGATCGGCAACAACCCTCTGGCTGGGCTGATGGGCCTGCTCTTTCTAGGCGGCACCTTCCTGGTTCTCAAGGGGTTGGCTGCCGGCAGAAGCTGAGCAACCTTCCCCCGCCCAAGGGCCGTTCTCATAGTAGGCGGCTACCCTCTCCTGGTCAGGCTGAGTCAGCAAGCTCACCCCCACCAGCACCGCTGTGCCGATGACCACCGCCGGGATCACCGGCAGCCAGCCCCCTGTCCAAGCTTTGGGCAACAGGCCCGAAAGCCACCCCAAGGTGAGGCTGCTGGAGACCAAAGCCCCGGCCACGGCTCCAGGGCGAGTCGCCCGCTTCCAGTACAGGCCGGCCATCAGGATGGGAAAGAGCATGGCATAGCCCTGAAAGCTCCAGGTGGCAATCTGGGCAATGAGCCCTGGCGGCCTGACGGCAATGGCAAAGGAAACTAGCCCAATCCCCAACACCACCCCGCGGCCCAACAGCTCCTCCTGGTGAGGGGAAAGCGGGCGCTTGAGAAAAGTAACCACCAGATCCCGCGTAACCAGGGAGCTGGCTGTAAGCAGTTGCGAGTCCGCCGTGGACATCAAAGCTGCTAGCGCTGCTGTAATCACCACCGCCGCCACGCCGCTGGGCAGGGTCTGCAACATCAGCGGCATGACCTGATCCGGCTGCTGCAGTTCAGGAAAAGCCAGCCGGCCCCAGACGCCAATGAGGGCTGCCGGGAAAAACACCAGCAGAATAAGGAGCGGCCAGACCACCATCAGGGTTTGGAAGGGACGGGCACTTTTGGCCATGTAGAAGCGCTGGAAAAACTGGGGAAAAAGGGGCGTGGCCATGAAAAACAGCAGTTGGTTGCCAAGCAGCGTCTGCCAGCTCCAGCGCCCCTGCGGGCCGGGCAAGCTCAGCCAGGGATCCAACTGGCTGCCAGCCTCCTGGCCCCACCTCAAAGCCACTGCCACAAGAGCCACCCCCATCCCCAAAACCAAGATGATCCCCTGCACCACGTCCGTCCAGACCACCGCCTGGGATCCGCCAAAGAGGACATAGGCCAAGATCACCAAGGCCACTACCACCGCCAGAGGCCAATAGGGGATCCCCTCCCCCAAGACTGCAGCCAGCGTGCGCGCCCCACCGATAATCTGGATGCTGATGTAGGGAGCAGTAAACGTCAGGGCGCTCAGGCAATAGAGGAGAGCCAGGAGAGGGCTATTGAAGCGGTGGCCAAAAAACTCGGAAGGGGTAATAAAGCCGAAGTGGCGCGCTGCCAGCCACACCCGGTAGCCCACCCAGAAAAACAGCCCCGAGATCAGTGCGGTGGTGACCCCTACCCCTAGAAAGATCCCCAGGCCGTGGGTGTAGGCATCCGCTGGCACCCCAAGGAAAGTAAAGGCGCTCAGCAGCGTCGCCAGGGTGGTCAAGGTCAAGGCCAGGGATCCCAGCCCTCGCCCCGCCAGGAAATAGCTGACCGGATCCTGGCCGCTGTGGCGGTAGCTCCACACCCCAATGGCCGCCAATAGCAGCAAGTACACGCCAACTACACTCAAACTCAAAACGGTTTCACTCATCTCCAGCTCTGGGCCAGCAAACGCGCACGATGTAGAGATTTAGAGGCACCAACAGCAGCATGGCAAGTCCTGCCACCCAATACCAGGCCGGGATCCCCCAAAGCTGCGGCTGGGCAGAGCGGGATCCAACCCAGGTCAACAGCCACAGCAGGGGGTAAGCCCCCCACACCCAAGCCTGGCGCACCTGTCCAAACCGCAGTGGCCTGGCTTCCTGAGGGCCACCCGCGGAATCTAACCCTGACATTTGTCCATCTCCTGATTTTTTGCCGATTATGTAAGATACAGCCACTGGTGCAGACAATTGTCCTTCTCCAGTTCTCCTTCACCTCTTGCCCTCAAGAGGGAGCCTTGGCCAAGCCGCGGAGAAAGGGAGCGGCCCTATTGGCTCGCTTGGGCGCGGGTTAGAGGGATCGGCCCCCACCGCCTCAAGCGGCTGGCGGAGTTTTTTGGCTCCTTGGAACAGGCCTGGCAGGCGGACGCCCTGGCCCTACAGCAGGTGGAGGGCATTGGCCCCACCCTGGCAGAGGCGATTGTTTCCGCCCGTCCCGCCCTCGACCCTGGGGAGATCCTGGAGCAAACTCAAAAGCCGGGGATCCCCTTCCTAACCCCTGCGGATCCCGGCTATCCGCCGCTGCTGTGGGAGCTGCCGGATCCGCCGCCTATTCTCTACGTCCTGGGAGAATGTCCTGACTGGCAGCAGCCGGCCATTGCCGTTGTCGGCACCCGCGCCCCCACCGCCTACGGTCGGCAGTGGACCCAGAAAGTCAGCGCCGCCCTGGCGCAAGCCGGCTGTGTGGTGGTGTCGGGATTGGCCACGGGGATCGACGGCATCGCCCACCAGGCCTGTCTGGAGGCAGGGGGCAAGACGGTGGCTGTGCTGGGAACGGGGGTGGATCAGGTTTACCCCGCCCATCATCGCCCCCTCTACCAACGCATCCTGGAGCAAGGGGTCGTCCTCAGCGAGTATCCCCCCGGCACGCCGCCGGCCAAGGAGCACTTTCCCCAGCGCAACCGCATCATTGCCGGCCTCTGCCGCGCCACCTTGGTGATGGAGGCCCCAGAGCGTTCAGGAGCGCTGATTACTGCTCAGCTCGCCAACCACTACGGTCGGGAAGTGTACGCCCTGCCAGGGAATATCGACACGGCGGCAGCCCGTGGCTGTCTGCAGCTCATCCGCAATGGGGCAGGCATGATCCTGGGGATCGAGGACCTGCTCAAAGAGCTGGGCTTGGTTCCGGGATCCTCGCTCCCAGAACAGCCTGCGTCCCCTGGCCCCAGCGATCCCCAGCAGCAACTCCTCTGGCAGATCCTGGGCAACGAGGTCCTCAGCCTCGACGCCCTAGCCCAAGCCACCCAGATGGACATGGCCACCCTTTCCAGCACCCTGCTCCTCATGGAACTGGAGGGGTGGCTGGTGCAACTGCCGGGGATGCGCTACCGGCGGGCTCGCTGAGGTTGGATCCCTGCACCGCTTCCCCGATGGGAGCACGGCAAGTGGGATCCTCGTGGCGAGGGTTGTTCACATAGGTGCTGACGGGGTAGGCGGCCATGGCCTCTGGCGGGTAGGGGCGGAGTAGGGGCAACAGCCGCTTGGGATCCTGCACCTGGGGATCCAGCCAGAGGTCGTAGTCGCTTTCTAGCAAAATGGCCGGCATCCGCTCGTGGAAAAGCCCCATCAGCCGATTGGCCGGCGTGTTGAGGATGGCGCAAGTTTCTATCTCCACCCCTTGTGGGCTGCGCCAGCGCTCCCAAATGCCGGCAAAGGCAAACACCGGCCGATCCACCAGGTAAAACCAGTAGGGTTGTCGCTTGGCCGTGCCCTGGTCGGCCCACTCGTAGAAGCCATCTGCCGGGATCAGGCAGCGGCGGCGGCGGAAAGCCTCGCGGAAAGAGGGCTTCTCAGCCACCGTCTCAGAACGGGCATTGATCCAGCTAGCCTGGGGAGCTCGGCTCCAGCTGGGGATCAGGCCCCAGCGGAACTGGGTTGCCTTCCGTCCCAGCTCCGTTGAGGCCACCACTGCCAGCACCGGCTGAGAAGGGGCGATGTTGTAGCGGGGCTGGAGCGCCGGCCATGACCCCATCTTGATTTGAAAATGCTGCTGCAGCAGTTCGGGGGCCGCCGCCAGGCTGAACCGTCCGCACATCCGGGATCCTCAGACCTTGGTGGAAATGCCTAGCAATTGTAGGATCCCGCGCAGAGGGATCTCCACGTACTCGGGGCGGTGGTTGAGCTCATAGCCCAGCTCGTCAATGACTTTCTCCAGCAGATAGGCATCCAACAACACTTCCAGCTCCTGCGGGCTGCGGGGCAGAAAAGCCCCTTGGGAAGCCACCTGCAGATATTCGGCCAAGAAAGCAGCACAGACCCAGCGGTACCAAAACTGGGCCCAGCGCCCCATGTCAGGGCACTTGTCTCCGCAGACCAGGCCGCTTTCCAGTTGCTGGCGCAAGGCAATGTGAACAGCGTAGTGGAAAGAGCGCAGCATCGCCACCACATCCCGCAGGGGGCAGCGTTTGAGGCGGCGCTCCCCCAGGGACCGGCGCGGATCGCCCTCAAAGTCAATGATGAAAAAGTCCTTGCCGGTAAACAGCACCTGGCCCAGGTGGTAATCCCCGTGGCAGCGAGTGCGCAAAGCCGTGATCTTCCGCTCCAGGATCAGGCGGAAGCGGCTCATGATCTCCCCTTCTTGGTCGTAAACCGTCCGGGCTAGCTTGGCCTCCAGCTCTGGCAGGTTGGGGATCTGCTTGGCTAAGACGGGAAACACCTGGCCCACCAAGTTGCGCAGAGATTGGTAGATGGAGCGCTGGTAGAGACTGGAGAAAGGCTCCGGCGCAAAGTCTTTGTTCTCGGTGTCAGCGGCCAGGGCAAGGTGGAGTTCGGCGGTGCGCTTGGCTAAGATCCGCACCGACTCCAGGTAGCTGCCAATGGTGGCATAGGCCAGCTCCGGCAGGGGAAGCTGCGCAAGCTCTAGGAAAGAGCCCTGAGGCACCGGCACCGCTTCCACCGTTGCATGGTGGACAAGCACGGTTTCGAAGAACTGTTCCAAAGTGTCTAGGGTGTAGTGCCAGGCATCTCCCTCGTTGGGGATGTACTCCTGCAAAATGGCCAAGGTAATCTCAGAGCCTCGCGTCCCGCGGCGACGACGATACTCCAGGGATCCCAACAGCCGCGGCACCCGCACCTGGGGATGGTGCTCTAGCAGGTAGCGGCCAACCTCCAGCTCCGGGTTTACCCCCTCAGCCACCCGGCGGTAGAGCTTGAGGAGGTACTGGTTGCCGTAGACCACCGAGGTGTGGCTCTGCTCCGCCTTGAGGAGGCGAGGCTCCAGGCTGGGGTCGTACTCAAGCGTGGCAAAGCTAGTGGCCCAAAGCTCTCCCCGACCGTGGCGCAGGCGGCTCTGCTGCACAATCATCTGCAGCAGACCCAACAAGAAGGTCTTATCAGCCAGAGCGTCGAAAATCACTTCCGTTGGCTCTCCGGCCACTTGCACAGGGAGGATGACTGCCTGGGGCGCCTCTACGCGCAGGTGTACGGCTGCTTCTTGAGTGGCATAGCCCACGGGTAAAGAGTAGAGCTCTGTGTCTCCCTCGAGGAACTCGGCCTGGAGCAGCAAGATCTGGCTTCGCAGCAAGGGATCCCCTTCTCGACGGCAAGGGATGGCCTGCAAAATATGGATCGACTGGAGCTGGCGGTTTTTGGAGCTGAACCACTGACAGCGGTAGAGGTAGTCTCCCAAGACGGCCTCCACCTGCTTCTGGTTTTCCCCTTGAAAGAGGCTCTCCCAACTGCCATTTTGAACAACCAGCGTGGCCGGGCGAGCCTGCTCCTCTGGCCTGCTAGGGCTGAGGTGAATTTGCTTCGTTTTGGTCTCGAGGGAGAACCAGTAAAAAGAGTGGGGGCCCAGCGTTAGGAAATAGGGCAGTCGCCCAATGGGGGGAAACTCGGTGCGCCCAAAGATCTCCACTGGGATCAACCCCTCCCAGGGGGACAGATCCAGCCCCACCCACTGGGCGTAGCGCGAGAGATTGGCCACCACCAGGATGCGCTCGTCGCCATAGGCCCGCACAAAGGCCAGCACCTTGCGGTTTTCCGGGTGCAGCACCTCAAAAGAGCCGCGGCCAAAGGCCTGGAAGCGCTTGCGCACGGCAATCATCCGCTTCATCGTCCACCAGAGGGAATGGGGGTTATTCCGCTGCGCTTCCACGTTGACGGCTTCGTAGTGGTACTCGGCGTCGATGATGACGGGCAGGTAGAGCTTCTGGGGGTTGGCCCGCGAAAAGCCAGCGTTGCGGTCAGCGCTCCACTGCATGGGGGTGCGCACGCTGTTGCGATCCCCTAAGTAGATGTTGTCCCCCATGCCAATCTCGTCGCCGTAGTAGATCACCGGCGTCCCCGGCAGGGAAAACAGGAGGCTGCTCATCAGCTCAATGCGGCGGCGGCTGTTGCCCAAGAGAGGAGCCAAGCGGCGGCGGATGCCCAGGTTGATCCGCGCCTTGGGATCCTTGGCGTAGACCTGGTACATGTAGTCCCGCTCCTCGTCAGTGACCATCTCCAGGGTGAGCTCGTCGTGGTTGCGCAGGAAAATGGCCCACTGGCAGGTTTCGGGAATGGGAGGGGTTTGTTGCAGGATGTCAACGATGGGGAAGCGATCCTCCATCTGGAGGGCCATAAAGAGCCGTGGCATGAGGGGGAAGTGGAACTCCATGTGGCACTCGTCCCCATCGCCGAAGTAGGCTACGGCATCTTCCGGCCACTGGTTGGCCTCAGCCAGCAGCATGCGGTCGGGGTACCTTTGGTCGATGTGTCGGCGCAGAGCCTTGAGAAAGGCATGGGTTTCCGGCAGACTCTCGCAGGAGGTGCCTTCCCGCTCGTAGAGATAGGGCACGGCGTCCAGCCGCATGCCATCTACCCCCATGCTCAGCCAGAAGTCCACCACCTCGAACATGGCTTTTTGCACGGCGGGGTTGTCGTAGTTGAGATCGGGCTGGTGGGAGTAGAAGCGGTGCCAGTAGTAGGCTTTGGCCACCGGATCCCAGGTCCAGTTGGAGGTTTCAAAGTCCTGAAAGATGATGCGGGCCTCTTTGTACTTTTCGGGGGTATCGCTCCAAACGTAGAAGTCGCGCTCGGGAGTGCCGGGAGCAGCTCGTCGGGCCCGCTGAAACCAGGGGTGCTGATCCGAGGTGTGGTTGAGGATAAGCTCGATGATGACGCGAATCCCCCGTTGATGGGCAGCATCCAGAAAGATCTTGAAGTCTTCTAGAGTGCCCAACTCGGGGTTAACGTTGGTAAAGTCGGAAACGTCGTAGCCGTCATCCTTTAGAGGAGAAGGAAAAAACGGCAGCAGCCAGACGGCTGTAATCCCCAGTTCTTGCAAATAGTCCAGCTTTTCGGTCAAGCCCTGGAAGTCGCCCACGCCATCGCCGTCACTGTCAAAAAAGGCGCGCACCGGTAGCTCGTAGATGATCGCGTCTTTGTACCAGAGGGGGTTGGAGGTTAAGGGAGAGACGATGCTGCGCAGAAGAGCTTGGCTCATCATATCGGCAACCAAGACTTAGATACCTCGGCAACCCTAACTGTTGAAGAGGGATCCCCTCAATGGGCTGCAGCCTTCTTTATGGTGCCCGGGATCCCAGCAGTCGATGCTAGTAGGCTAGCAGGTTCATTGGTTCGGGCAAGCATTTTGCCTAGGCTACAGTTGGCTCCGTCTTTAGCCTCTAGGCTCTCTCAAGAGCAAGGGGCAACTGCCCGCAGCTTGGAGGAAGTGACACTCGTGGAGATCTCAGAACGGTTCCCCACCATTGGCACCAACTATGTGATGCCGGTTCGCTTTTGAGCCTCTTTGCAGGAGACGGTTAGATGGCGCAGGCCAGTGCGGACAAGCTCCTGCTCCACCAAACCCCCGCTAGGGCTTGCTGGGGCAGCTCAGCGTCTTGAGCTACCCAAGCAGGAAACTCTAGGCGAGCGATTTCGGGATCCCTCTCCCTGCTAACCAGTAGTGTTCCCTAAAAGTTTCCAGAACAAGCAGCTCCGTTCCCCAGGGGTGAGGGATTCATCGAGCAGCGCTAGTCCTAGGCAGCAACAGGGCCAAGTGAAGTTCTGCTTGGGAGCGGCACAGGGCCAGCACCTCCTCGGTGTCCACGTCATGTCTAGGCTAGGCTCCCTTTGGCCGGACGGGCAGCGGAGAGCCGTCGGAAAGAAAGTTGGAGCGCTCAGGCGGCTTGAGGGGCTCCTCCCCGTAGAGCAGTAGGGGCTGGCTGCCCAGCAGTGGCCACTCTTGTGTGTCGTAGTGGAGGGTTACCTGCCCCGAGGAGTAGGCGACCTCGAGGTGGTCGGGCGGGATCTGGGAGCCGTCAGTGGCCACCACCGTGTGCGGCTCCTGCAGAGGCTCAACTTTGGGCAGGGATCCCCACTCCACCCAGCGAGGCTGCCAGAGCCGGGGCTCCTGCCACAAGCAGGCAAACTCTTGTCAGACTCGGCGCAGGCGTTCTTGGCTGGCCTTCGACTCCTGCTGCAGGTAGTGGGCAAAGGCCGAGAGTTGGCCGCTGAGCTCAACGAGATCCAGCACAGGCGGCTGGCTCAGCCCTACTTGCCAAATCCTGCTCCGCTTCCTCCAAGGGAAACTCCCCGTAGACCTCGCTGCTGTTGTTGGGGCTTTCCTGCAGGCGGACGCGGTGCAGGCGCACCCCTAGCTCCCGCAGGGGCAGAGTCAGCAGCCGCTGGATGTAGAGGGCGATGTTTTCCGCAGTGGGCACCACCTGGGCAAAGTAGGGGATGTCTTTGTTTAAGAAGGTGTGATCCAGGGGTTTGACCACTTGCTCCTCGATCACCCGCTGCAGAGCCGCCAAGTCCACAATCATCCCCGTGCGCGGGTCGATGGATCCCTTGACGGTGATCTCCAGGCCATAGTTGTGGCCGTGGCCGTGAGGGCGGGCGCAGAGGCCGTAGAGGGCAGTGTTCTCCTCCAAACTTAGGTGATCCAAGGCCAAGCGATGGGCGGCGCTAAAGTGGGTGGCAACGGTCAGGTAGGCTTCCATGGCTTCTCCTCGGTATTCGGCCCAAAGGTGGGGATCCTCGTAGAGGCGCACGCTGGCTAGCGGCAGAGCATCGGCCAGGCGCTGCCAGATGGCGTAGGCAATGAACTCGGTGGTGGGCAGGGTTTGGGCAAACTCTGGCCAAGCTTCGTTGAGGTAGGCAAGGTTCAGCTCCCGAATTACCCGCTCCTGAATCACCCGCTTCACCTGCGAGAGGTTGAGCACCATGCCGTACTCGTCTACCTCCCCCGTCAGGCCCACCTCCAGCACGTAGTTGTGGCCGTGGCCAGGAAAGCGGGCATGGGGGCCGAAGCGGGCCAGGTTCTCGGCTTCCGAGAGCTCCGGCAGCCAGTAGCGGTGGCTGGCAGCAAATTGGGCGCGGCGGTAGATGGTACAGGTTCTGGACATGAAGGCTATGAATCTGTATAAGGATCCCCCCTTCAGCATAAACTCCAAACCGGCACTGTCCCCGCGGCGAGGGATCCCTGGGGCTGTCTCGACGCGCCTCCCTGCAGCGCCTTGGGATAGATGGCTAAAATCTCGTCCTGATGGGACTAGGAGTGTGTCAACCTGGTAAAGGTAGGGAAGGCTTCGGGTCCCAGGGAGCGGCAGACGAGGGAGCGGCTGTGGTCTATCGGGTTGGGCTATTGGGGCTAGGTACTGTCGGCACAGGCGTGGTCGAGATCTTACAGCGCCCTCCTCATCCTCTGTTGCAGGCAGTCGAAATTGCGGCGGTGGGAGTGCGTTCCTTGGACAAGCCGCGGCCGGTGTCGATTCCGCCTGAGCGCCTGACCACTGACCTAGAGCGGATTGTCTCGGATCCAGAGATTGACGTGGTCATTGAGCTCATGGGCGGCCTGGAGCCGGCTCGCAGCCTTATCCTGAAAGCCATTGACCACGGCAAACCGGTGATCACGGCCAACAAGGCAGTGATTGCCCGCCATGGGATGGAGATCTTTCAGGCTGCCGCCCAGGCCAGGGTGGCCGTGCTCCTGGAGGCAGCGGTGGGGGGTGGGATCCCCGTCATCCAGGCTTTGCAGCAGTCGCTACGGGCCAGCCGCATTCAGGCGGTCTGGGGCATCATCAACGGCACCACCAATTTCATCCTTAGCCAGATGGCCCAGGAGGGCAGCTCCTTTGCCGAAGCGCTGGCCCAGGCCCAGGCTCACGGCTATGCGGAGGCCGATCCCAGCGCCGATGTGGAAGGATGGGACGCGGCGGATAAGATTGCCATTTTGGCCAGCCTGGCTTTTGGGGTCGCGGTGCCGCGGCAGGCCATCCCCTGCGAAGGGATCGGCAGCATCAGCCCCACCGACCTCCGCTATGCCCGCGAGTGGGGCTATACCTTTAAGCTTTTGGCCATCGCCCAGAGGACTGAGGGGCAGGGAGCGGAAACAACCTTGGACATTCGCGTTCACCCCGCGCTGCTGCCCGTTACCCACCCCCTAGCCAACATCCAGGGGGCGGACAACGCCGTCTGGGTGCAAGGGGATCCCTTGGGGCAGGTGGTGCTGGCTGGGCCAGGGGCGGGCCGGGGGCCAACGGCCAGCGCTGTGGTCGGGGATCTGCTCACCCTGCTTGCCCACCTGCAGACAGGGGCCCATCTCCCCAATCCTCTGTGGGGATTGCCTGCCTCTCCCCCTATTGCCTCGCTGCTGCCGCTGGCGGAGGTGCAGTCGGAGTTCTATGTGCGGGTGTTGGCCCAGGATCGGCCAGGGGTGATGGGGGCCATTGGCACCTGCTTTGGCCGCCATGGGGTAAGCCTGGAGAGCATCACCCAAAAGGAGTGCCACCAGGAGCTGGCGGAGATTGTAATCCTCACCCACACCGTGCGCGAGGCCGACTGCCGCCAGGCGCTGGCCGAGATCCAACAGCTTCCCCAGGTGGCTGGGATCCCCAGCCTGTTTCGCGTGTTGCGCTAGCAAGTGGAGGAGGACAGACACCGTGGAGGCGGCAGTGGATTTTGCAACCCCCGAACTCCTCAGAGCCGAGGTGGTCGTCCTTGGGGCGGGCATCAGCGGTCTCACCCTGGCCTGGCGCCTGCGGCAGGGTCTATCGGCTAGAAGTAGCTCCGCTCAAGTGCTCTTGGCCGAGGCCAGCTCCCGCGTCGGCGGCTGCATTTCCACCCAGTCCAAAGACGGCTACCGCTGGGAGGAAGGCCCCAACAGCTTTACCCCCACCCCTGCCCTGCTCAACCTCATTGCTGAGGTGGGCCTGACCGACCAACTGGTGCTGGCCGATGCCAAGCTGCCCCGCTACATCTACTGGGAAAGGGAGCTGCTGCCGGTGCCGCTTAGCCCCGCGGCAGCCCTGGGCTCACGGCTGCTCAGTGTGGGCGGCAAGCTGCGGGCTCTGCAGGGCCTGTTGGGGTTTGTCCCGCCGCCGCCAGGGCACGAGGAAACGGTGCGGCAGTTTTTCCAGCGACAACTGGGATCCGAAGTGGCCGAGCGCCTAGTGGAGCCCTTCACCTCAGGAGTCTATGCCGGCGACCCAGATCAACTCAGCGCTGTGGCGGCTTTCCCGCGGGTAGCTGGCCTAGAGGAGCGCTACGGCAGCCTCTTTGCTGGCGCCCTGCAGGCTCTGCGCCAACGACCCCAGCCTTCTCCCGTAGCCATCCAACCCCCGCCCAAACGCGGCCAACTGGGCAATCTGAGGCAGGGGCTGCAGCAGTTGCCAGAGGCCCTAGCCCAAAAGCTGGGCGACAGCCTGCGGCTGGGTTGGCGAGCGGTGCAGCTTAAGCGGGAGGGAGAGCTCTATTGGGTGGGCTTTGAGACGCCAGAGGGATCCCGCTGGGTGGCTGCTCGCCAGGTGGTGCTGGCCATTCCCGCCTATGAGGCTGCCGCGCTGCTGCAGGAGCTCAACCCCCCAGCCAGCCAACTCTTGGCGGAGATCCCCTATCCGCCGGTAGTGGTGGTGGCTCTGGCCTATCCCCAAGAGGCCCTGCCCCAGCCGCTGCGGGGCTTTGGCCACCTCATCCCTCGCTCCCAGGGCCTGCGCACCCTGGGCACCATCTGGACCTCCTGCCTTTTTCCCGAGCGCGCTCCCCAAGGCTACCACAGCTTCCTCAGCTTCCTCGGCGGCGCCACCGATGCTGCCTTGGCCCGCCAGCAAGGGATCCCACCCATCCCTACGCTGTCTCCTGAGGAGCGAGCGCAAATTGCCCACGCCGAGCTTAGCCAGGTTCTGCTCACCCGCTGCGTCGAGCCCATCTACCTAGGGGAACGCCTATGGCCCCGCGCCATCCCCCAGTACACCCTCGGCCACCGGCAGCGGATAGCCCAGGTGCAGGCCCACCTGGCCTCCCAGACGCCGGGGATCTGGGTGTGTGCCAACTACCTGGATGGCGTAGCTCTGGGCGACTGCGTGCGGCGAGCTGAGGCCCTGGCGCAGCAGCTTTTGTCCCAGGCCTAGTCCTCCGCTAGTGGCCGATGGATCGCCCCTACACGGCGCTGCTTTTGGTTCCCACGGGCATCGGCGCCCGCGTGGGTGGCTTTGCCGGCGATGCCCTGCCGGTGGCCCGCGCTTTGGCGGCTGCTGTCGACTGCCTCATCACTCATCCCAATGTGCTTAACGGCGCCACCCTGTTTTGGCCCCTGAAGAACGTCCTCTACGTGGAAGGGTACGGCCTGGATCGCTTCTGCGCCGGGGAGTGGCACCTCAGGCCAGTGCGGCAAAACCGCGTCGGCGTCATCCTGGATGCCGGGATCCCAGAGGACCTCCGCCAACGCCACCTGCAGGTTTTGCAGGCCGCCCAGGCCACCCTGGGGCTGGACATTGGCCCCTGGCGCTTGACCCCTCGACCCTTAGGCGTTTCCGTCAGCTTTTCCCCTGCCGGGGCCAGCCAGGGATCCCTGGCCCAGCCGGATGCGCTTTTGGAAACTGCCCAAGAGCTCGTCCGCTTGGGAGCTGAGGCCCTTGCCGTGGTGGCCCGCTTCCCGGACGACCTTGACTTTAGCCAGTACGAGCAGGGGCAGGGGGTAGATCCCCTGGCCGGAGCCGAGGCCATCCTCAGCCACCTGGTGGTGCGGGAGCTGGGGATCCCTTGTGCCCACGCTCCTGCTCTCTACCCTGATCCTGACCCTAAGCCGGTTCACCCCCGGGCTGCCGCTGAAGAGGTGGGGTTTACCTTCCTGCCCTCGGTTTTGGCGGGGCTGAGCTACGCCCCCCAGTTTGTTAAAAGGGGGGATCCCCCCCAGCCGGGCGACCTGACGGCCGAGCAGGTGGATAGCGTCATTGCCCCGGCCACTGCCTTTGGCGGCCCCGGCCTGCTTTACCTAGCTAGCCGCCCCCGCCCGCCATTGTTTATCGCTGTCGAAGAAAACGCCACGGTGATGCAGGTCCACCCTCGCCAGTTGGGGATCCCCCATGTGGCAGTTAGCTCCTACTTAGAGGCCATTGGCGTGGTGGTGGCCCACCGGGCTGGGGTGGCACTATCTTCCCTAAGACTGCAGGTCTAGGCCAGGTTTTGGCCCAGAAACGGCAAGAGGCTGATGAGCAGCAGGCCCAGCGTGGCCAGCGACCCGACCAAGAAGGAGAGGGAGCGGCCGATGGGAATGTCGCCAATGTAGAAGAAGTTGTAGAGCAGCCGCGCCAGCAGAAACACGCCGCAGAGCACGGCCACCCCTTCATCGCCGCTGAGGCCAAACAGCCAGGGATCCGGGTGGGGGCCGGTGACGTAGGCTATCAGGGCTGAGGGTGCAAAGGTGCCCAGGGCCTCGAAGCCATTGGCGTGGGCCCAGGTAGCCCGCTGGCCGTAGGGAGGCAGCCGGTCGAACATTGCCCGGGGCGCATGGGGATCGTAGCCGACGCGGGCGCGGGCATAGCCCACCACGCCCATAGGCAGGTACACCAACAGGATGGCCGCTGCGATGGAGAACAGAGGAATGGCTTGCAGGGGGAGGTTGAACACCATAGGCAAAAGCAGCAAGGTGAGGGGGAAAAGCCGCACTGGCACCTTTTCCAGGCTAGCGGCTCTGCCAGGCGCTAGGTGGAGGTTTCTGGCAACATCGGGCTAGAGGAAGCCAGCAGGTAAGCCCCGATGGCCTCTAAGCTGGGTGGGTGCAGAAAAGGGACGGTGACAATGGCCTGCTGGGGAAAGCGCTGGGGCAACTGGGCCAGGATGGCCTGGTGGCGGCGCCGAAGAGCTGCACCAAAGGGGGTGGAATCCTCCGGCCACACGCGGTTGAGAACGGCATAGGGATGAGGGATCCCCAGGGCATCCAGTTCTGCCAGAAGGCGCTCAGTTTCCGCCAGAACTGCCTGTTCGGGGTTGAAGACGGGGATAAAGCTAGCAAACTGGGGATCCCGCAGCCGCTTTTGGAGCTGCCGCACCTGGGCCAAGAGATCCCGCAGCCGCTGCGCCCATTCCGGCCGGCCCACCAGGTCGCGGTACTTCAGCCACAGCTTGAGGGCCAGGCTTACCCAGCCTTCCAGGGCCTGCGGCATCTGCAAAAAGCGCAGGAGATGGCCGGTGGGGGCTGTATCCACCACCACCAGGTCGAACTGGCCGCTTGACTCCTGTTGCAGCACCGTCAGCAGGGCCATCACCTCGTCCAGGCCCGGTGGAGCCATGTGCAAAAGCTGCCGCCAAGCCTGTGGGTCGTACTGGATTTCTACGCCTGCCATCCCCTCTCCTGCCAACATGGCCGCCACCTCTTCCAGGTACGCCTGCCGGAAGCGCTCCAGCACCGCCGCCGCCTCAATCTCCTGGCCCAGCAGGTTGGGCAAGAGAGGGAGCGGCTCCTGTCCCAAGGTCACTTGGAACAGATCTCCCAAGGAGTGGGCCGGGTCGATAGAGACCAGCAAGAGCTGCTTGTCGGGATGGCGTTTGGCCAAGTTCCAGGCCAGGGCCCCAGCCACCGT
Source organism: Synechococcus sp. R70.1 (assembly GCF_047461675.1). NCBI lineage: Bacteria > Bacillati > Cyanobacteriota > Cyanophyceae > Synechococcales > Synechococcaceae > Synechococcus > Synechococcus sp. R70.1. Next base: position 14,526 of record NZ_JANSHR010000036.1, on the reverse strand, counting down.
GGTCTTGCCCACCCCGCCCTTGCCCCCTACCAAGAGCAGGCGGATCCCTTGGGCCAAAAAATCTGGCAGGCCCAAAGCCTGGCTCTGCCCAGAAGCCATCCCAAGGACTCTGTCCTGCTGGGGCGAAGGGGAGAGTTCTCCCGGGGCAGGGATCCCTTCCAACCGCGGCAGCACCTCCTGCAAGGGACGAAGCTGCTGCACCAGCTTGTCCAGCGCCGCCGGCCCAATCGGCTCTTCCAGTTGATAGGGACAGACCCAGATGGGGTAGCCAGGCAACTCCTCTTGGAGCGTTTTTAGCCAGAGCCGCTGCTCCTGCTGGCGGGCCAGGTAGATCCCTTCCAGGAGAACCTGGTTGACCAACAGGCCGCCAAGGGGCACTCGGCGGTTCTGCAACTGGCGACAGAAGCGGCGGGTCTCCGCCACGCTCAACAGCTCCGGGATCAGCACCAGCCAGGCGGCAGTGCTCTCCGGGTCGGTCAGTCTGGCTTTGCCCCCCTCCAGCTCGCTTTGCAAACGGGCCAGGAAGGCATCGGCCTCATCCGGTCGATAGGTGCCTGTTAGGGATCGGACGACCTCGCGGTGCTTGGCCTGGAAGGTGGCAAACACCGCCAGCAACTGGTCGAGAAAGTCGGGCAGTTCCAAGAGCCGCAGGGTGTGGCCAGTGGGGGCCGTGTCCAGGATCACCGTATCCACCTCTTGGCCTGCCAGCAGGCGATTGACCTCCAGGATGGCCATCAGCTCGTCCACCCCCGGCCAGCTTAGATCCCACAGGGGCAGGAGATCTTCCCTGCCCAGCCAACTACCCCGCTCGGCAATGAGCTCCAGAGCCAGGCCGTAGGTCTGCTTAAAGTCCTGCAGCAACACCTCAGCGTGCAAGGCCCGCACCTGCAAGTTGGGCCAATCCGGCAGGGGTTGGGGAACGTCCGCCACCGGGATCCCCAGCACATCCCCCAGGGAGTGGGCCGGGTCGGTGGACAGCAACAGCAGACGTCGCTCTGGTTGTGTCTGGGCCAGGTGACGGGCCAGGGCACAGGTGAGGGTGGTTTTGCCCACTCCCCCCTTGCCGCTAAACAGCAGCAAGCGACAGGAAGCAGGGAGGCAAGCAAAAGGGAAGTTGGCAAGTTGAGGAGGCGGCAAAGGGATCCCTAAATCGACTAGCGGAAAAGCATCTCGGCCACCGCGTCAAAGCCAGCGTCCAACAGGCGCTCCAACACCGACTGGGCTTGGCTGCGGCTGTCGTAGAGGCCGGCCTGCAGCACGGTTCTGCCGTTGAACACTGTTTCCACCGCCTCGGGAACCAGCTGCCGCAGGCGATTGAGGTCGTCGCTGCCCTTGGGGGTCACCAAGACGCGAAAGCGAGTGGGCGAAGCTGGGGCCGAGCTTGAAGGTGCGGCTGGGGTAGTGGGATTTTCCGTGGCTTGGCGGCGGGCCGGTGGCGGCAGCAGGGTGGTGATGTCGGTGAGGGGAGCTGCAGAGGCCCGGTGGACAGGAGCGGCGGGAGCAGGCTCAACCGGCTGGGCAGGGATGGTGGAGCCATCGGGGGTGAAGGGAACGGCAACAAACTCCTGGGCCTGGGGTTGAGCCCCTGCCGGCTGGCTGGGGGCACTGGGCAGAATCCGCCCTCCCGATACCGTTGGAGGAGGGGGAAGGGGGGCAGTCGATTGGGGCACCGTCACCACCGGAAGGGTGGGAGAGGCCGCCGCCGGCTGGGGATCCCTGCTGGAAGCTGGAGGACCGGCCTTGGGAGCACTGGGCAGCGTCAAGCTATTTGCAGCAATGGGTGGAGGGGCGTTGCTGGGCAAGGCAGCCACGGTGGCTTGGCCAGCCAGGTCCAGTTCCCCTTTGGTTTTGCCTGCCAGTTGGTTGCCGTTGGCGCTGAGGCGCAGACTGCGGGTGGCGTTGAGGATGTCGTACTGGCCGTTGCCCTCAAAAATGTTGTTGCCCGGATCCGAGGCCGTGCCCAAATCTGGCTGAGCGTTGGTGATGGCCGTGAGACCGGTTTCTAAGTTGCGGGCGATGAGATTGTTGCGCAGGATGGGACGGGCGCTGCCGCCGACAACAACGCCTGTGCGGTTTTGCAGGATGCGGTTGTGGCGGACAATAGGGGCCGAGCGCTGGTCAATGGTGAGGCCAAAGCCAGTTTCTTGGAAGAGGTTGTTGACAATGGTGGGCTGGGAGGTGCCCAAGACGGAGATGCCGTTGGCCCCATTTTTGTAGAAGCGGTTGCCCTCTATCCAGGGGTTGGAGGCGCCGACGATGAAAATGCCGTCGTGGATGCTGCCCACAAAGCTGTTGTTGAGAATGCGGGGAGAGGCCGATTCTACCCAGAGGGCATAGCCGCGGCGCCCCTGGTTGCGCAGGGTAACCCCCCGAACTTCTGAGCCGGTCTCTGCCAGCAGGGCAACATTTTGCCGAGCCAAGGTTGGGCTTATGTAGGTGCCGCCGCCATCGATAAGGTAGCCCTCTCCCAGGGTGGACTCATCTCCGCGCAGGATGAGGCCAGCCTTGAGGCGGATGGGGAAGACTTCGCCGCTTTCTGCGCTGTAGACCCCCGGCAGAAGCTGGATAATGCTGCCGGCTGGGGCCCGGCTGATGGCATAGGTGATGGTCTTAAAGGGGTTGCTGCGGGATCCATCCCCTTGGGTATCGCTGCCATTGGCAGCATCCACAAAGATGACCGGGCGATCGTCCGGCAGCGGTGGCGCTTGGGGCAGGGCTTGCTTCTCCAGAAGGCTGGCGTCTAGAGAAGTTTGCGCCCAACCGGGATCCAACTTCGCGGCCACCAGTAAGCTGGTGCTGAGGAGAAAAGAGACCGCTAGCCGCCTCAGGCTTGGAGCACCCTGCTGCCGCCGCAAGGCAGGCAAAGCTGCTGTAGATTGGTGTTCGCTGGATTTCTGAGGGTGGATAGACGATAGGCAAGGGATCATAGTGCTCATCCCCACACCAGGCTGCGCTAGAGAAGGAAGGTCGAGGTTATCCTACCAAACCTAACCGGCAAGATCCTGCCTTAGCCCCCACCTCTAGGTACGGATTAACGCCGACTTGGAATACCTGACACTACCCCCAGAGTGTCCCCCTGCCATGACCGACGAAGGCTTGCCCAAAGAGTTGCCCTTGGCAGAAGCCGAAACCCCGCCCTTCGCGGCCTCGCCGTGGCCGCCTCTGCTCAAGCTGCTGCTGTTGGGGATCCCGGCCCTCCTGCTGCTCTTGGGCCACTGGGCAAAGCAGCCAGCCTTGGGCTGGGGGGCGGTGCTGACCTGGCTGGGCCTGGCGAGTTGGTGGGGGCGTTCGCTCTGGGTGCAGATTGGGCGCGACCTCTGGCAGTGGCTGACTACTTGGCCCACCCTGGGATGGGCGGTGGCCGCCCTTGGCTTGGCTGGGGTGGGAGGATTGGCTGGGAGTGGGGTCTTCTCGACCTTGAGATCCCCAAGCTGGGAGGCCATTGGGGCCCTGGGCGAGGTGTTCGGGGCTACAGGCCAGATCCTGATTGCCCTTCTAGCCGCCTACATCGCCTGGCGGCAGTATGTTATCTCCCGGGATCTTACCATCCAGCAGAACATCATCACCCAGCAGCAGACCATCGACGCCTACTTTGAGGGCATCTCCAACCTAGTTCTCTCCCCTGACGGGCAGTTGGACGACTGGCCCCTGGAGCGGGCCATTGCGGCTGGGCGCACAGCAGCCATCTTGAACGGGGTGGATCGCTTTGGCAAAGCCAAGATCCTGCGCTTCCTCTCCACCGCCAACTTGCTCAGCCCCCTGCGCCGCGACGAACACCTGGGCCGGCCCATTTTGGACGGCAAAGGCGGCTACCAGCGGGATCGCGTGAACGGCATCCGCGTGGTTAACCTGGGCACGATGCTGGAAGGAGCCGATCTCCATGGCACCTCGTTGCGGGGGGTAGACTTCAGCGATGCCAGCCTAGAAGGAGCTGACCTGCGGGATTGCGATCTTAGCCACACCAACCTCTGCGGGGCCAACCTGCGCAATGCTGACCTCCGTGGGGCCGATCTTTACCGCGCTTTGCTGTTTGTGGGATCCCTCCAGACAGCTTCCCCTGTCCAGCCGGGGCAAAAGCCCGATTTCAAAACGGGAGCCTACGCCGGCGCCATCGTGGCGGGGGCAGACTTTCGCCGGGTGCGTCGCCTTTCCCCTGAACAAAGAGCTTACCTAGCCGCCTGGGGAGCTAAGCTCGATCCCGAGCCTCCGCAGGGAAAAGGGGCGAGGGGTGAGGGCCTGCCGGGGAACCGTTCAAGCTAGCTAGAGATGGCCCGCTTGTTCACCAAGTTTTGGCTGCTGGAGCGCTACCTCTTTGGCCAGATGCTCGCCCCCCTTTTGGCTGGCCTGGCGGGGGGAACCCTGCTGCTCTTGGCGGGCCGGCTCTTTACTCTGGCCGAGCGGCTGGTCGAGGGATCCGTGCCACCCCTAGGGGTGTTGCGCCTTCTCATTTTGGATCTGCCGGAGATGGTGGTGCTGGGCATGCCCATTGCCGCTTTTTTTGCCACCCTACTGACCTTGGGCAAGCTGAGCGGCAACAGTGAAATGACCGCCATGCGGGCGGCGGGGATTCCGTTTACGCGCATTTTTCGACCCTTACTTCTAGTGGGGCTGCTTTTGAGCCTAGCCGCTTTTGTGATGAGCAACGTGCTCTTGCCAGCTAGCAAGCGGGAAATCCGCCGTATCGACCAGCAGGCGCTTCTGACCCAGGCCACCAGTCTGGTGCAATACGACGTCTTTTTCAAAACCGAAGACAACCTCTGGTTTTTTATCCGCCAGGTGGATCCCCGCCTCAACACCATGCAGGATGTCACCATCTTGCGGGTGGATCCCTTGCCGGGGGGCAAGTACCAGTTGGTGGAGGTGACCCTGGCAGCTCAGGCAGTGTGGAATGGCCTGGGCTGGACTCTCAGGGAAGGCGTAACCCACCGCTACGGCCCCGACGGCCTCAGCCTGGCCGAGGAACCTTTCGACTACAAGCCGCTAGAAGTCTCCCGAGATCTGGCCACCCTGATGCAGCCGCCAGTTCCCCCCAACGAGCTGAGCCTGCCGGAGCTGGCGGAGCGCATTGCCCACCTTGCCCGCTCCAACCTCAATACTCAACCTCTGCGCACCGAGTTCCACATGCGCTTTTCCCTGCCCTTGGCCAGCTTTTTTGCCGTGCTCATTTCCCTCCCCTTAGGCTCCACCACCGCGCGAAGCGTAGGCCGCTACGGGGGCGTCGTCTTGGGGATCCTCTTGGTGTTTGCCTACTACGTAGTGCTGAGCGTGTCTCGCAGCCTTGGGGAAGCAGGAGCTCTTCCCCCCTGGGCAGCAGCCTGGAGCTTCAACCTCCTCTTCGGCGGCCTCGGCCTGCTGCTGTTGGCCCGTTTCTTACGCTAGGGAGGTCGACTTCCAGGAGTTTTCAGGAGGCTTTTGCCAGGGAAAAGCTTGGCCTAGGGTTAACCTAGGGCTAGAAGGCACCTATAGGTACAGGGATCCCCCTCCTCCCCCAGGGGGTTTCTCCAGATCCACCTTACTTATGATGGGTATAGATACCTATGATGGGTATAGGTAGGAGTATATCGGAGGAACTGGAGAGAGGGTAAGAATGTAGCTTTATTTACAAATCAACTTTTGTATGCAAAACATGTAGCTCTGCAAGGTTGATCAGAGATCCTTATTCCCAAAGGCAAGCTTTCCGTCGAGAGAGTCAAACTAACTGTAGGAGGGAACAAGCTATCCTATGGCTTCCATATATCTCAAGCCTATAGCTCGTCTAGGCAACTGGCTACAGACCCCTCTGGAGCTTATTCGAGCAGCCATCGATGCTGTAGAAGTGCGGGATCCCCGCCTTGCCCACTTTCTGTGCCGGTGGATTCCCGCCCGCTGCCCCTTTGAGCGAGACATCATCTTGTTTGGCTATAGGGTAATGCACATCCCAGCACTATGCAAGCTCAACCCCTTTTATGACCAGTTGGTAAGGCTGCGCTTGCGAGCTCTGTCCTTCCTAGCGGAGCGGGGGGACGACATCAGCCGCTACCTGTGAGGCGGGAAGAGGGGGCGGGAGTTTGGCGCTTGCAGGTAGAGATCTGGGGCAATTTTCTGCCATAATTTAGTAGCGACGGGATGTAGCGCAGCTTGGTAGCGCATCTGCTTTGGGAGCAGAGGGCCGCAGGTTCAAATCCTGTCATCCCGATAAGGCGGCTAAAGCAAGCGCTTGGCCGGGCTAGCTGGAGGAGCCCTAGCAGGCCAGATCCCATCCTAGGCAAGCCTGCATCACCTGGCCCAGCAGGTATAGGGATCCACAGACCACCCCGGGTGGCTCGTCGGGATCAGGAGGCTGCTGCAGTTGGGCCCGCAGAGCGTCAAGATCTGGCAGGGCCTGGGCAAGGCAGAGATGGGGCTGGAGGCTTCGAGCTATGTGGGCCAATTCTTGCGGATCCGTTCCCGCATGGCCGAGGATGGGCAGGGCCAAGAAGCGATCCCCCGGTCGCAGTAGGGTAGCCAGAATACCCTTGACATCCTTGGTAGTGAGGATGCCCATGTACCAGGTGAGGGGTCCGGGCTGGTGCTGGTCAAGGTAGCGGCGCAGAGCTTGGGCAGCCGGCAAGTTATGGGCTCCATCCAGCAGCAGCTGGCGGGATCCAATCTGCACTCTCTGTAGGCGGCCCGGCCAACGGGTGAGAGCAAATCCTTTGGCAACAGCAACATCTGGGATGCGCCAACCTTGTTCCTGAAGAGTCTCCACAACGGCCAGAGCTACCGCCCCATTGACCAGTTGCACCTCACCGGCCAGGGGCAGGGTAAGCACCTGATCCCGCCAGCAAACGGTTTGGGGACCCGACCAGTGCAGAGGCTCCACTACCCGCAGGGGACTGCCCACCTGCTCTGCCTTGGCTTGGATCACGGCCATCACCTCAGGGGGTTGGGGCGCGCACACCGCGGGGATCCCTGGCTTAAGGATGCCGGCCTTTTCGGCGGCAATTTGCTCCAGGCTATTGCCCAAGCGTTGCCAGTGATCCCAGCCGATGGAGGTGATGGCGGTCACCACCGGCTCGATTCCGGCGTTGGTGGCATCCAGCCGACCCCCTAAGCCCACCTCCATTACAGCCACCTCCACCTTTTGCTGGCGGAAGTATAGCCAGGCAGCAGCAGTGAGGGCCTCAAACTGCGTCGGAGAGGCCTCGCCAGGAGGGTAGGTTTGTAGACAGTCCCGCACTTGGGCCAACGCTTGGCTCCAGTCGGCGGCGGAAATATACTCCCCATTGAGCCAGATCCGCTCGCGCCAATCCACCAAATGGGGGGAGGTGTAGCGGCCCACCCGGTAGCCCGCCGCCCACAGCACGTGGCTAACCCAGGCGCAGACGGATCCCTTGCCGTTGGTGCCAGCGACGTGGATGGCCGGGATCCCCGCCTGCGGCTGGCCCAGGCGCTGCAGCAGAACCTGCATGCGATCCAGGCTGAGATCGACGCCAAAGTGGCCCAGCGACTCCAGAAACCCAGGCCAATCCCAGGTTGAGATCCCACCCATTGGCGACAGGGTATTCGGGCTCAAGCTTCACCTCAACTCAGCACTTCCCCACTGGCGCCAAAAGCTGTCAAAGGTTCACCACAAAAGCGTCGCGAATGCCCGGCTGCTTGAGCACCTCTTCTAGGATTCCATCCGGCAGGGGATCATCCAGGCTGAGCACCATCACCGCATCGCCGCGGATGATCTTGCGCCCCACCTGCATGCTGGCGATGTTGACGTTGTAGGCCCCCAGCAGGGTGCCAATCCGCCCGATGATCCCCGGCATATCCCGGTGCAAGGTCATCAGCATGTTGGCCGAAGGCGGCACATTGACCGGGAACTCGTCGATCTGGGTAATGCGCACCTCCCGCTCCCCAATCAGCGCCCCCGAGACGGAACGCACCCCATTGGGGCCGTGGGCAATCAAGGTCAGGGAGCCGGAATAGTCCTTCACCGAGGGATCCCGCGTTTCCACTACGCGGATGCCCCGCTCCTTGGCCTCAATGGAAGCGTTGACGTAGTTGACCCGCTCCCGCAAGGCCAGCGTCAAAAGCCCCTTGAGGGCGGCGATGACAATTGGCCGGCTGTCTTTCTCTGCCAGGGATCCCTGCAGGCGGATCTCCAACTGGCTAACCCGATCCCCCGCCAACTGACCCACCAGATTGCCCAGCGTTTCGGCCAACTCGAGGTAGGGCTTGAGGCTTTGCAGCACCTCTGCCTGCAGGCCGGGAATGTTCACAGCCGAGCGAGCGGGCAGCCCCAGCAACACATCGCGGATCTGCTCGGCTACATCGATGGCTACATTGACCTGCGCCTCCTCGGTAGAAGCCCCCAGGTGCGGTGTCAGCAGGAGCTCCTTGCCCAAGGAAAGAAGCGGTGAATCTTTGCTGAGGGGCTCTTCGGCAAAGACGTCCAGGGCCGCCCCGGCAATCTGGCCGGATTTGAGGGCTTCGTAAAGGGCTCGCTCGTCTACTAGGCCGCCACGGGCACAGTTAATCAGGCGGGCGGTCGGCTTCATTAGGCGAAAGGTTTCAGCGTTAAATAGGTTAGTGGTCTCGGGGGTCTTGGGAACATGCAGGGTGATGTAGTCCGATTCCTGCACCAGGGTTGTGAAATCCACCAGGCGCACCCCCAGTTGCTCCGCCCGCTCTACGGAAATGTAGGGATCGTAGGCCAAAAGCCGCATCCCCATCGCTTTGGCAATCTGGGCTACATGGGAGCCAATCCGGCCCAGGCCAACGATACCCAGGGTCTTTTTGTAAACCTCTACCCCCACAAACTCCTCTCGCTTCCACTGGCCTGCTTTCAGGGAGGCATTGGCATCGGCAATGTGGCGCGAGAGGGCCATCATCAGAGCAATAGTGTGCTCGGCGGCAGCGATAGTATTGCCCTCAGGGGAGTTGACCACCAGGATCCCTGCTTTGGTGGCAGCAGCCACGTCGATGTTGTCCACACCTACCCCTGCCCGGCCAATGATTTTCAGGTTCTTCCCGGCCTCAATGACCTCACGGGTAACCCGCGTGCCGGAGCGCACCATAATGGCATCGTAGTTGGGGATAACTGCGATCAGCTCCTCGAGGGTGAGGTTGGTGCGCACATCCACCTGAGCTACCTGGGAGAGGATGTCAATTCCCGCCTGGTCAATGGGATCGGTGACGATAACTCTGGGCATACGCAACGCTAGCCTAAATTGCCAATGCCGCAAGCCAGCCTGACTCCTGCCGCGGCGCTGAATGTTGACCCGACTCCAGCAAGCACCTTTAATCTACCGCGAAAGTCTGCCGGCCCTCTCAAGGCCTGTAGCTTCATCTCAGCGGGATCCCACGGGGGCAAGATATTTGCCGTCGATCAGAAAGAGGCCATTGGCAAACTGCACACAATAAGTGCCCAACATCCGCCGCTGCCGAATCACCCCTTGCTCGTGCAGCCGAATCAGATGGGCCGGGCGCAACATTGGGATTGGATCGGCCGTCTTTAGATAAGGAGGCATCTCCACTACCTCAACCCTTGCCCCCACCGGCAGCAAATCTTGAGGTTCAGCCATAGCAAGAATCCCCCAAGGGGTGACGAGAACACCTGCTTTCAGCTCAGCGGAGCTTGCGCTAGCTCCCAGAAGCGCGGCGCTAAAAACAGCAGCTCCCAGTCAGCTTAAGGAAAGTGCTTCGGCTTCCTAAGCCGCTGTCAATCGCCAGCAGACTTGCTATTATACTCTGACCTCAGGGCCTTGATTTCCCGTGCTCTGGGTGGCAACCACTCGACCTCATTCCCCTTGCTCACCCTTGGCCTGCTTGCCGCCTCTTTGCGCAAACCCTGTAGGAGTGTTAAGAATAGTTACGTCAGCCGGCTACTTTCTCAGTTTTTTCAGCGGTTCTTTTCAGGATTGGAAACGACCATGGTAGATCCCATTCCTCCTCCGGCTTTGGAAGAATACCTCTTGCAAGCGGGCATCATCGACCGCTCGCAACTGAGCTTGGCCAAGAAACTGCAGCGCCGCCAGCAAGGACCGCTGCTGATGATCCTTTTGGAGCTGAGTTTCATTGACCTCGAGCAGCTCAGGCGTCTTCTAGATCTGGGCCGCACCTACGACCATGCTGCAAACGCTGGACAGCCTACAGCCTAACTGGCAAGAGGAGCTGGCCCACTGGTCGGCGGCGGGGCAGGGATCCCTGCTGCTGAAAAATTGCGGGAGCAAGGAACTGGCGGAGCTGGACTGCTGTTTACGGCAGGTCTGTGCCCCTGCTCAATCTTTGACGCTGCTGACAGCAGACTTGCAAGTGGTGGCTGGCCCCCTGACGCTGCAAAGCTGGGAGCCTGAAAAAACGGGTGCTTTTGCCCATCTCTACCTGGAGCGCGCCGAGTCTGCCCAGCACCTCAGCCGCCTTGCAGCAATCGTGGCCCAGCTACGTTCCCCCAGGGGTTGTCCTTGGGATCGCGCCCAAACGCCCGAATCCCTCACTCCCTACATCCTTGAAGAAGCCTACGAGACAGTGGCGGCCATTCGATCCGGGGATCCGGCGGCTATTGCCGAAGAGCTGGGGGACTTGTTGTTGCAGGTGGTGTTGCAATCCCAGATTTTTGCTGAGCGCAACCACTTCAACCTGGAAACCGTGGCAGCGCGGATTGCCGACAAGCTCATCCGTCGCCACCCCCATGTGTTTGGGGATAGCCCCCAGCCAGAGAGTTCTGACCTGTCCGAGTTGCACCGCTTTTGGGAAGACATCAAGCAGCAAGAGCAGCCGCAGCAAACTCTGGGTCAAAAACTGCTGCACTACGCTGAAACTTTGCCCCCCCTGCTGGCCGCCTTGAAAATCTCCCAAAAGGTGGTGAGCTCCGGGTTGGAGTGGCCAACAGGAGAAAGGATCTGGGCCAAGATCCGCGAGGAGGAGGCCGAACTGCGCCAAGAGCTGGAACGAGATCCCCCCGACCGGGCGCGACAGGAAGCTGAGCTGGGGGATCTGCTGTTTGCCCTGGTCGCCTTGGGCTGCTGGTATGGGCTGGATGCTGTCCAGGCTCTGACCCAGACAAACCTGCGCCTTGCTCGCCGCTTTTTGCGCCTGGAAGAGCTGGCGCGGCAACAGGCAGAACAAGACTTCCCTCTCAAAGGCCGCCGCCCTCAAGAGCTAGAGGCGCTTTGGCAGCAAGCAAAGCAAGAACACCCCCATCCTTTAGGGATGGCGCAGCAGATTGAGGACAGGAAGAACTAGCTCTCGCTTAGGCAAAGCCAGGGGCTGGGGAGTCTCGCCCCTCCAAGAGGCAGGTGGCAGAGGGGAAGAAGAAGTTGGCACCTTGCCCACAGGGCGTAGTTGCCAGCGGATGATCTGCTCACCGCGGTAAAAGGTCACCACCAACTGATCCCCTTGGGGTTGGATTTGCCAGGTGCCATCGCCGCTGGTAACCGAAATCTGTTCGCCAGAAAAGGGCGCATCCAAAGCTGGCCCCGACTGGCTCCAAATCCGTCCGCCTCCTGTTTCCAGAACCAGTTGCACCGTTGCCCCCTGTCCTTGGCCGCTCAGGATCTGGCCAGTGCCAATCCAGACTTGGGTCTCTTGAGCCCCAGCAGACTGCCCCAGTTGCAGAGCCAGGAGCAACAGTCCTGTCCAGCTCCCCCAGCTTTGTAGCGCTCTCCCCCAACGCCGAGGGAAAGAAGAACAGCAAGCTAAGAAGGCCATTGCTCCCACGTTGTACTCCACGCTGCGCTAAAGCTAGAACAAGAGCCCGCACCCAGCCGCCTTGATCCCAATCTAGGCAACCCCTGCCTCCCCCCACTAGGCTGCAACTTGAGTCTCTGGCTACGGGGATCCCTAACAACCGTTTCGCCAACGCGCAGAGCCAAGCCCTCCACCCTCTTCGGGGGGAGAGATCCTTTCTTCAGGCGTGAGAACTCCTCGCGAAACCTAGGGGGCTGAAGCGCAGCGCTGCCCAGACAGGAGGCAAAACCGAAGGTAGTCGGCTGGACACGGGGTGATCTGCAGGTCAACCTCCTGCTGCAACCCTGCGCCAGGGCCGGCCATGCTGCAGAAACTGCCTTGAGACCCCTTCCTCCGGGGGCTTCCACTGGGGCACCCCTACTTACGGAGAAGCTTAGGTGTTCCTCTCCTGTTCCAGCTTGGCCATTGCAATCTGGCTTTCTAGGTGGGAAATGCCCTCGCGAAGGGCAACTGCCTGGGCTTCCACCTCCTCTAGGGAGCGGCGAACGATCTCTGCCGCCCTGAGATGTTGGTCTCGCTGCACCAAAGCCTGGCGTGCCAGCTCGTCCTGGTTATGCTGGATAGCCGCTCTGAAAGACTTATACAACCCCGGGTGAAAGCAGACTTTCACTCGGCGTTGAGCCTTTCTTCCTGCTTCAGCGACCCATAGCTAGTGGCAGAGTCCACCCCTACCACCCCGCCAGAGGGATCTCCACAGGCGTGACTTCCCCGCAAGCTGCAGGTAGTTGCTCCTTGCCCCCATAAGGCACACCGGCTAAAGACGGAGCCAACTTTAGCCTAGGCAAAACGCCTACCCAAGAAGATGTACCTGCTAGCCTACTAGCTCAGCCCATCTACGTCAAGGCAGAAGGTTGGTTAGGTCCGGTGAATCAAGGAGCTTACGGCTGGCCAGGGTTGTGGTCAGGCTGCGCTGCAGGTGTTTGAGATCCCGCTCCAGCTGCCGGATGCCTACCCCCTGCTGGCTGGACTTTTTCCACAGCAGTTTGCCTAGCCCCACCATCACCACCGCCGTGGCAATACCCACACCTGCTGCTGCGGCTGGGTTTTCCCGCAGGAAAGACCCCTCCAAAGCGTAAGGCCCTGCAAAAGCTACAGTTTGCAGCGCTGTTTCTCGAAACTCCCACGGCATCACCGGCTTGGGTTGCTGCCAAAAACCACGGTGTGCCGCCTGCGCGACCCCTTGAGCTTCTAGGTAGCGCTCCCGGTTGGCCTCGTGCAAAAAGCGCTCGTAGACCACCGCCTGTCCTTGGCGCAGCATCTCCAAATTCACCAGGCCATCGGCGTTGTACACCTCGACAATGTGCAGCCCCTCTGGGGTGATGTAAAGAGTGTCGACCTGCACCAGGGATCCCGGTGGCAGCAGCTTTTGCAAAGCCTCCTGCGAGAGCCGTCCCCACTGTCCCTGCGTCAGCTCCGGCGCATCTACATAGGCAAGGCGAAAACGGGTTGGCCTGCCGTTTAGGTCTGCCCAGAAGGTGTCCCCATCGACCACCGACCGCACTCGCACTGTCTCGAAAGATTGGGCTGCTGCAGGCAGGATAACCCAACTGCTGGCAAGGACAGCCGCCGTCATCGGGAGGGAAGTTTTTGAGCTCATAGGGGTCACTCCTAAGGTGAAGTCAAGAAAAACTCTGGGAACAAACCCAAGCCCTAGAGCGTCCCTAGAGGCTTCTACAAGGGTAGCTGCTGCTCCCTGGGACGGTGGCTGCCACCTTTCGCACAAGAAAGTTAACTTTCCTAGCCAAAAGACACGGCTTTCGGCCAACCACCTCAAGCAAACAGCAGAATTGGGGCTAGAGTTCAGCTCAGCAGAGCCTGCTCCTGGAGCACAATCTTTGCGCTGGCAGTTGAATTACAGGCGGAGGCGATAGGGCTCTTCCTCGATCCCATCAGGCAGGGGAGGCGGGAGAATTTCCACTTCACCTGTGGGCAGCGTCCGCAAAACCGTGCCCAGTTGGGCCAGTTGCTCCAGGGCAAACAAGCGGGTGTCCCGGTCGCTGGTGGCGTTAAACACGCTCAGCCAGACATCGAAGCGAGAACGGCGGCTGAGAGGGCTGCGGGCAATGTTGTCCCCCAACTGGCGAAAGTCGTCGCCGGGCAAGCCCACCTGCTCCCGCCAGGCCGCGGCTTGGTAGTAGTCATTGCGACCTGCTTCCGCATCCCCCAGAAACATGAAATTGATCAGGGCGCGATCCACGTAGAGCCGCCAGGCATCGGGATTGTTCTGGGGGTTGAACTGCTGTAGGCCGCGATCCAAAATCTCGATAGCTTTTTCCGGCTGACCGGCCCAATAGGCCAACACCAAGCTAGACAGTCGGTAGCCCTGGAAGAAAGAGGGATCCAGCCGCAGCATGTGGTCAAAGTACTCGTAGGCAAGGCCGTAGCCGGTCTGGGCGCGGGCGCGGGCGTCGCCGTAGTACTGGATTAGCTCTAACCACAGCCAGGAAGCTCCCAGATTGCGGTAGCCCAGCCAGCCCAAGGTATTGGCCAGGGCAATGTTGCGGTTTTTGCGGACCTCGGCATTTTCTATGGCCTCCAGGTTGATCCGCTCCAACATGGGCAGCTGGAGCTGCACTACCAGGATCCCACACAGCAGTGCCCCCCCAACGGCAGCCAAAGTGCCGGCCAGGGACAAGTGAGAGCGACGACGAGGTAAAGCAGCGGTGGTCATACGGGCAGGTCCTTGGGTGGCTCCAGTCCATCATGGCACTCCCCGCTCCCCAAAGAAGGAGACCGGCTTCTGGGTAACTTTGGCTGACCGCTCTGAAAGACTTAAAAGCGGACTTTTGCTCCAGGTTGACGCTTTCTTCCTGCTTCCACGACCCGTAG
>NZ_JANSHR010000035.1:0-1268 GCF_047461675.1 Synechococcus sp. R70.1 | reverse complement strand
CTTTGTGGGGATCCCTAGAAATTGGAAACGTGTAGAAGGTGTCGGTGGAGCTGTTGGTTTAACAGTTAGGTTCCCCCTTTGTGGGGATCCCTAGAAATTGGAAACCAGCCTTTGGTGAGAGAGTTAAATCAGCTGCACCTGTTTCAGGTTCCCCCTTTGTGGGGATCCCTAGAAATTGGAAACTTCTCTAGCGTGATGTATGCACCTTGATATTTCAAGAGAGTTCCCCCTTTGTGGGGATCCCTAGAAATTGGAAACTCGGTTCTAGCCTTGTACCCAACGTTACAGGCTTTTTCGTTCCCCCTTTGTGGGGATCCCTAGAAATTGGAAACATACTCTAAGTGCCATACGATCCAGTCCAGAACTCCGATAAGTTCCCCCTTTGTGGGGATCCCTAGAAATTGGAAACTTCCTCCTCATCCTGACCAGGAGGAAGAGGTAGATAGAAAGGTTCCCCCTTTGTGGGGATCCCTAGAAATTGGAAACTCGGCCCACTGCCGCGCCCGCGTGGCCACGTAATACCGGTTCCCCCTTTGTGGGGATCCCTAGAAATTGGAAACAATACTCCTCTGTAAAAGTCTCTACTCCCTTAAACTCGTGTTCCCCCTTTGTGGGGATCCCTAGAAATTGGAAACTATCCGGCCACAGCCTACCCAAGAGAGGTTTTTGAGCTGTTCCCCCTTTGTGGGGATCCCTAGAAATTGGAAACTGGACGGTCTGGCTACTTCCCCGAGTATGCAGGGCAAGAAGTTCCCCCTTTGTGGGGATCCCTAGAAATTGGAAACTCGTTTGGACCCTAGCGCGTATTTAGTTCCGCCCTTTACACGAGTTCCCCCTTTGTGGGGATCCCTAGAAATTGGAAACACATCGAGAAGGTCAGCTACTGCCCCGAAGGGTTTCACCAACCGGTTCCCCCTTTGTGGGGATCCCTAGAAATTGGAAACAACCCAAAGCGGTTGGCAATCCCCTCAAGTACACTTTGGTTCCCCCTTTGTGGGGATCCCTAGAAATTGGAAACGCGTCCTCGTACTCGACTTCTGCCCCCTCCAACTCGGGTTCCCCCTTTGTGGGGATCCCTAGAAATTGGAAACAGAAGGTATACACGTACCCAGGTTCCAACGCTGGTGTTCCCCCTTTGTGGGGATCCCTAGAAATTGGAAACGACTCCTGGATCGCTTTTTGGATAGTGATAGGGTCTTTTTGTTCCCCCTTTGTGGGGATCCCTGGACATTGGAAATCTCAAACTCTGGCGGGATCCGATCCTCATC
>NZ_JANSHR010000034.1:39495-41804 GCF_047461675.1 Synechococcus sp. R70.1 | reverse complement strand
ACATGGGCCCGCTTTGGGCCGCGGAAGAGAAACCCACAAAAATCGCGACTTGACCGCAAAGTTTTCCGCTTCAACCAGAGGTGCCTTCAGTTGGCGTAGTGGGCTACTCACCCTGCTTGTCTCCTCTTTGGCCAGCTTTTACCCCTGAGAAGGGATCTCAGCAGGATCTTAAGATGCCGGCAGTAGAATTGGGTGGAAAACATAGCCCTTGGCAGAGTCCATGGCCATGCGGCGGGATTTACAAGAGCTGGTCATTTCCCCTTTTCTGGTGGAAAACCTTTCTGGGGTACCCATAGCCTGGCTGTACCGACCTCGGCCTATCCGTCGCTGGAAAGACTGGCTGCGCCAGTTCTCCGCCTTTTGGAATCTGCTGGGCCTGCTGTTGGTGCTGGATTTGTTCTGCCGTTTCTTGACCTTTTGGTCAGGGGGATCCCTGCTGACCTTGGTGGGGCGAATTTTGATCCCTGGCCTGCGCAGCAGTTGGGAAAGTTGGCTGGTGGAATGGGGAATCCTGGCAGCCATTGCCGCTTTGGGCCAAGCCTATTGGATTTTCCGCAGCCGCCGCATGCCGCTCTTGCTGAACTTGCTAGAAGAAGTAGATCGCTACAATCGGCTCATTCAAGCCATTCACATCAACGATGAATTGGTAGAGGCGGGCAATCCTGAGGCCAAGCTGCCCCAGCGGGATCAGATCATCGGGGCTCTGAAGCTGACTCGCAGCGACCTAATCCGCGCCTTGAAAACTGAACGGATCTTGCGGCAGAACAAAGACTTTATTGAGCAGCAAAGGGAGTTCTTCGGCGACGAGCTGGCAGCTCTGACTGCGCTCCAGCTAAGAGAACAGGCCAGCGAACAGTCGCAGCTTTTGGATGCTGCTTTGCAAATTGCCTTGCAGGTGCGCTCCCAACTAAGCCAACTGCAGAACCGGGGAGCAAATTGTTTCCAAGACAAAGATCAAGCTTCAGACAAAGCTCGAGACAAAAAAGATTAAGACAAAAAAGATTAAAGCGAAGACACAAGTTACAGCTATTTCGACCAGGATACTGCACTGATATTGAAGTAACCAAAGCCTTGGACTACGGGAAAGTCGTTGTGAGGCTCTTTGTCGCCTTGATCTCCACTTTGGGAGAGGGTTCAGATCTGCCTGGAAAAGCGCTGGAGACTGTCGCGAAGCCCAGGGATCTTCCTTCTCGGCAACGCCCTAAAAAATGTCCTGACTCAGCAGCTTAGCCAAGCGCTCCAGGCCCTTTTTGACCTGTCGGGAAACGGTAACGGCACTGATCCCCAGCCGCTCTGCTGTTTCTTTTTGGGTGAGGTCGTAGAAGAAAACAAATTCCAAAATCTGTCGGGTGCGCTCCTCCAGCTTGGCCAAGGCATTTTGCAGGCGGATGCGATCTTCTTCGGCCAGTTGAAAACTGCGGTAGCGCTGATCGGGAATGGTATCCCCTAGAGCAACGCTGTCTTCTTCAACCTGTACGGAAGCATCTAGGCTGAGCAAAAGGCTGTTTTGTTGGGCCAGCTGCAGCTCTCGCCATTCCTGCGCTGTTAGGTTGAGGGCTTCCCTCACCTCCGCCTCAGAGGGAGGACGGCCCAACTCTTGTCTCAGGCGCGCAATTACCTTCTTGGCCTGTCGCTGCAGGGTGGTCCAGCGGCGAGGGAGCCGCACTGCCGGGCTTTTGTCTCGCAGGTAGTGCTGAATTTCTCCGCGAATGTAGGGCATGGCAAAGGAGCTGAAGGCCAGGCCGCGGCTGACGTCGAAGCGCTCGATGGCCTGAATTAGGCCCAGGCAGCCGACTTGTACTAGGTCGTCGTATCCCTCATTGCATTGGTCCCGCCAGTAGTGGGCCTCTTTGCGCACCAATCCTAGGTTTAGCTCCACCAGTCGATTGCGCAGGGCCGGATCCCGAGTTTGCTGGTACAGCCGCAACAGCTCGAAGGTTTGGGTTTTAACATCTCCAGGTCTAGATGCCCTAGGCGCGCGCCCAGTCGGGGATCCAGAACTGCCCATGCTGGATTTGGCCGAAGAGGGAGAGGCTGGGCTCGTCGGTGGTCTTGGGAAGTCAGGATCCTTGAGAGGAGTCTGCTGCGGAGCCATTACCATAGAAGCTGCTTTTCTTTGACCAATTGAGCTAGAGCCCCTCAAGGCTGGATCGGCGGCCAAGCAGCTCAAAAGCAGGGGGTGCAAAGCGATACCGATTTTCTGCCGTTGGGCTCAACTGCGATCTACAAGCAGGTCGAGTTAAGTTGTAGCCATAAGAATGCTACCAGGTGTTAGCAGGAACACAATTTTGAGATTTGCTAGGATACTG